>JAAYYM010000670.1 GCA_012515365.1 Clostridia bacterium | reverse complement strand
ATTTTCCCGTACTTAATTCGGCAAGAATCTTGAGTTTAAAACCCTCACTGTACCTTCTGGTTACTTGATCATTTTTATACATATCTACATCGAATTGTGTAGACATTTTTTAGGACGACACATAATTTGCGCTAACGGTTTGCAATATAACCAGTGGCGGATAGCGGGCGACATCCCTGTCAACCGTTACAAACGCCAGAGCGGTGCAGACGCTTTCAAGCTACCACTGCACCCGACATTGGTTATATTGCTTGTTAGGCTTTCGTGCATTATTTTTTCAGTATCTCAATCAATTCTTTATTTATATACACAGTCTCTCTTCCGACTTTTTGAGATTCAACAATTCCTATATCTTCAAGTTCTTTTAAATACCGGGAAGCTGCTTTTCTTTCCACACCCAACTTGTTTACCACAAATTCAATTTTCGAATATGGTTGCTCGAATAGTAATTCAACAAGTTCTTTTCTATATACTTTTGGTGCTTTTTCTTGAACTTTTAAAATAGTCGAATCAAGTTGGTCTTTGATATTGGTAATTCTTGAAATTGTATCTTTTGAAGTACTTTCCACTGCTTTAAGCATAAACATTATCCATTCTTCCCATTTTCCTGTCCGATTAGTTTGATTTAGAAGTCGGTAGTATTCTGGTTTATTAGCAATTATATAGGAACTCAAATATAGAATTGGAACATCAATCAATTCGTTAAGAAACAAATACAAAATATTCAAAATCCGACCAGTTCTTCCATTTCCGTCATAAAAGGGGTGAATACTCTCAAACTGATAATGCAATATTGCCAAGTTTATCAATGGTGACAAATCATCTTGTTCGTTAAAATGGTTAATAAAATTTGTCAGTAAGTCAAGTATTTCTGCTTTGTCCTGTGGTGGAGTATAAACTATTTCTCCAGTTGTATCATTTTTCAATACAGTTCCAGGAGTACTTCTAATTCCAGCAGTATTGTCAACCAATTTTTGTTGAATGCCAACAATGTCATTCACTCTTAAAAATCCTTGGCTTTTAGCAATATCAAACCCATGAAATATTGCTCTACGATAATTTACAACTTCTTTGGTCTCTGGTGAAATATAAGTCTTATTAACAGTCAATGCTTTATATAGCTCATCTTGTGTTGTAATAATATTTTCAATCTCCGAGCTATCTTTTGCTTCCTGCAAAACAATTGCATTAATTAGCATTGCTTGATTGGGAATTGTCTTTGCGATACCTTTCAACTCAGCTAATGCGGCTGTGGATTTGTTTGTTTGTCTAAGAATTTCAATGGTTTCCACCTTTTCTCTCAGAGGTGGAAGTTTTTCTAGTTGATAATGTGGTGCATTTTGTCCCATATTCTTTTTATTTGTCCCAAAAATACAAATTATGGTACAATTATCAATGTTTGCAACAGTCTTTTTGCATGAAGCCTAACGTCCGGCTGTATGCGATCGGCCGGGGCATTTCTGCCCGTTACGGAATTTTCAGGCCAAACGCTGGTGACAGGGGAGAACGAAACCCGCAATATGATATGGAGCCCCGGCTGCCGTATCACAGCATGTTTGCACCAGTTATTTTCTTATTTCAATCATCTCTTTTAATACTTTTCTTGCGTCATCTGAATATTGAATGCAACCACTCATCGTTATAATTTCAGGTAGTTCTTTAAAGTTCATTTCGATTAACTCTTCGATTATTTTTTTCTCTTTAAACGAATCTTTTTGTGTCAAATACATTTCAGCTGCATATAATCTCGTGGCAGGATTAATTGATTTGAGAATATGGATTAACAAAACATCATTTAGTGAACATTTTAAGCTATTAAATAATTCTCTGTTCTCTAAAGGCTCGCTTGCAATTCCACCAGCATCACCATAAATTATTCCTGAATATGGGGTCATGAAAAATTCAAATTTTTCCGAAATTTCAAATCTTTTGTCAGAATTATTTATCGGTGCAGAAGCAAATTTATAACCATAAAATAAACTTTTGGTTTGACAATTATCATTTACGAACAATCCCTCATAGAAAGATAAATAACGACTATATAATCTTGAGTCATTAGGCATCTGAGGGGTCAACTTAAACGAAACCAACTTTTTATCTTTGTATATTAAAGTGTAGAATATGCTAATATAACCTTTCCCCACACTATGTTCAATCATGGAGTATCCATAGCCAAGATTTTCTCTTTTTATCTCCCAAGGTTCAAGATGCTTCTCTATTGAAGTAGGATTGGACAAGTATGCATCCTTTAAAATATTAATAAATACAGAGTCATTCTTTATCCAATCCTCTCGTATTTCTTTAGCCCTGCATAATCCAAAGACAGTGGTTAATAATGATACTAATACTATGGTTCTCATTTTCTTATAATTGGTGCAAACGGTGGCGGGTCGAGTAGGCAAAGGGAACTTCCTCCTAAGCCTCTCACAGAACCGGACTTGAACCTCTCAGCTCATCCGGCTCTTGTTATACAAATCGATGCACTTCATTACGAAAATCCCAGCCTCCAT
>JAAYYM010000669.1 GCA_012515365.1 Clostridia bacterium | reverse complement strand
TATTATGTACAATTTTATTTGCAGGAGTTCTTATTCCTGTATTGATGAAATATGTACTTGGTGCGAATGAAGCTATACCGGGATTTGTTGAAATATTTAAGAGAATTTTAAGCGGTTCAATTGATCAATTCAGTAATTGTTTTCACTTATGGTATATCATTGAATTAATGAAATGCTATCTGATGCTTCCGCTGCTTCAAATGGTATGTACGAAGGAAGCGCATGGGACAAAGGTACGGAGGTTACTTTTGATCATTGGATTTTATGCAGGTGTTTTAATTATAACCAAGGATTTGTTGTTTGTGCAGTCGCTAGGCCTGTTTTCTTACATGCCGATTACGATTTCTATGTGGTATCTGCTGTTGGGATATGAGATGAGGGTATTCATTGAGAGCCATGGGAAAAGCCTGAAAGGTGTAATCGGGGGACTGATGTTGTTCGTCATTGGAACAGTCGGTGTATTTTATTATACGTATGTGAAGGACTATCAGATCAATGGTCTGATTACACAGACCTATTATCATTATGGATTTATTTTTGTTGTAGCTTCGGTAATCGGATTGTTTTATGCAGTTTCCCAGATTCCGTTTAAAGATACGCATAAGTGGATCACGACGATCGGTGGGACAACGTTTGGTGTTTATCTGCTTCATCCAGTCGTTTATAGTGTGATCTGGCATTTGGGCATTGAGAAACTAATCCCTGTGATTGGTCTGAAACTGTTTTTATTGCTGTTTGTGCTGCTGACCTTTGTGGGTTCTGTTGTCGGTATTTTAATCTTAAAATGGATTCTTAAATTTATCGTTGACAGGAAAAACCGTTTGAAGCATCAAAACCAACCGCATCAATGAGTTCACCGGTATAATTATCATAAACCAGAAGATTCAATCCATCTGTTACCTTTTTGTAATCCTGATTGTTAAATATAATACGTGAAACCTCTTCCTTTGATGTTACGGCCAGATCATGATAACCAAGCTCTGTATGCCAGATGTAATCCTTATTGCCATGAGAACTGAATAAGACATCAGGACCAGATTTGACTGCAATGCCGCCGGTTTCGTAGAAATCCGGTTCAAATTCAAGAAACTGTAGAAGTGGTGTGACAAAATGCTTCCCTGTCATTCCAGTCTGATAATCTCCATCAAGAGAAATGACATAAGTCGTATCGATGGTTCGATTCAGAGCAACAATATAGGATTCTAAATCTTCCATCGTAGACAGTTGATGGTTTCTGATTTCATGTTCCCAAACTTCACCCATTTCATCCCATTTCACATAAGCTTCATTGCCGCGTTTGTCAGGAAGACCGCAGGTCAATGAAAGATAATCACCGAAGCTTCTGGTGATCTTATCCGAGCCATAATTATTGATATGGCTTCCGATATGATTTTCAGCACGCATATCTGTAGCAAAATCAAATCCCTGCTCTTCATAATAATCATTGAAATTTATAAACTCAACGCCCTCACTGTTGGCAAATTCTTTAATCGAATTCAAAAGTGCCTGATTATATTCATCGACACAGAAAGGGGCAACAAAGAAGCCGATCTCTGTATCATTTTCTTTTGCCAGTTCTATCATTTTTTTGAGGTAATTCAGTTCATTTTTCCCGATCTTAATGGAATACTGCCATTCTTTGACTTTCGGGGTATCATATGGTTCACTGGACCAGGAGCCGGAATAGCGGGCTTTGAAATGGACTGGTTTTTGAAAATCTCTTTGTGTCAGCTCTTTGTATCTGGAATGAATGACAGGAACCTTTAAAAAGACTTCCTTTTTTAGCTGGTCAGGTGCTTTAAACAGAGAGGAAGAATACTCGAGATTATCCATAAAATTCTGAGACCATTTCATATTGATTGTATTTCTGTAAAAGTCAGCATAAGAATTGTCTGGTACAAATGGAAGTGCAGCAAATGAAACCTCGACAAGTATATACTTGGGGGATTGTGTTTTAAGTGCTTCTTTCATATAAAAATAAGTGTTGCCGATGTTCTGTGAGGATTCTCCCATGTTATAGGCAGGAATTCCGTAATCATTCCACAGAATCGCTTCGTTAACGGTACAATAGCAACGACTGCTGCCAAAGAAGATGACATCAACAAGCTGTTCATCCAGATCATAAAATTGAGAAATTCCCTCTGTATCCTTCCATTCAAATCTGGTATACAGGACAGCTGAAATGATACAAAAGAGAATGACTGCCAATATTAATTTCATAAGTCGAATCAGTGTTTTTTTCATAATACCCCTCTAAAACTTAAAGTATAAAAACTGGCTTGAATTAAAGTTCGGACCATAAATACCAAAGATGATGATTGAGAAAAACAGGAAGAATGTAAATCCCCAGCGGAATACCGCATTCTGTTTTGCAATAAAGGAATCGATCAGCATTTTTCTTTTGTATTTGATATATTCGAAGAATAAGAAAATCACAAAGAATATTAGTAGTACATTACATTCTGTAATAGAAAGCCCCAACTCATAAAGTGACTGGTCAGATAAGACCCAGAAATCATGTCGGGTGATCATCCTCCATATGTAATTCATGGCATCCGGTAATGAGGCAGAGCGAAAGAAAATCCAGGCAAGATCAATCCAGATAAAGGTGCCAATGATCTGTTTTAAGCGATAGCTGAAGCATTCTGTTTTGATATGAAGTGCAGTGTGGATTCGTTTTCTCAAAGGAAGGAAGACCTCACCGGCAATCTGATAAATACCGTGCAGAGCACCCCAGATTACATAAGTAAATGCAGCTCCGTGCCAAAGTCCGCTAAGAAGAAAGGTAATCATGATATTCAGATATTTACGTGGCTTTGAACAGCGGTTTCCTCCTAATGAAATATAGATATAGTCTTTTAACCAGGAGCTGAGTGAGATGTGCCATCTGCGCCAAAAATCTTTGACAGAAACACTTAAGTAAGGTGTATCAAAATTATCAATCAGCTCAATGCCTAATATTTTGGCAGCACCTAGAGCAATGATGGTGTAGCCCGAAAAATCCCAATAAATTTGGAATGCATAGCCAACTGCAGCAAGGAAAAGTACTGTAGAACCATACATGTAATAAGAATCAAATACAGTGTCAACAAAGATGGCCACGCGATCGGCAAGAACCATTTTTAACAGATAGCCCCACAACATTAGTCTTACTCCACTGAAAATACGATCAGCATGCAAGAGCTTGCGTTCTTTTAGGTGATCAAACTGAGTGAACATAAAAGATCCACGCTCAATTGGTCCTGAAAGAACATTCGGGAAAAAAGAGACGAATAGAGCGTATTTTATGAAATTACGCTCAACTAAAGCAGAGTCGCGGTAAACATCAATGAGATATCCAACTGCCTGAAAGGTATAAAATGAAATTCCAAGAGGCATGATCAGATGCAACAAAGGTGCATTGAGATCAATCCGCAGTGAGGGGATCAGTGCATTGAGTGTAGAGGCGAAAAAAGCAGTATATTTATAGAATCCCAGTAATCCGATATTCAGACACAATGTCAGAATCAGGATCAGCTTTTTGATAGAAGTGCGATCAGGATTTTTTGAAATCAGAAAAGCAGCAGCGTAGGTGGAAGCTGTAGATGCAAACAGAAGTAATGTATATAGAGGATTATAGCACGCATAAAAACAATAACTCGTAAGCAACAGCCACAATGTGCGAAGCTTGCGAGGTATGATGAAATATATGATTAAAATCAGTGGAAAAAATACAAGAAATTCTATAGAATTAAACAGCATGATAGTTCTCCTCTTCGACAAAGTAATTATACTATGTGGAAAATGCTTTGACAAGTACGTCGGAGCATCATTTCTTGACATCATCAAACGAATCTAATAGAATGAAGCCATACCTAATTTGAAAAGAGAAGCATGATGAAAAATCTAGTAATCGTCATTTTAAATTATAAT
>JAAYYM010000078.1 GCA_012515365.1 Clostridia bacterium | reverse complement strand
TGTAGGAAGTAAAAATGCAGGAACGACCAATGTACTTAGAACACTTGGTACAAAGGCAGGTCTGATTGTATTTGCAGGTGATGCACTGAAATGTATCATAGCAGTTTTCATTATCAGACTGATTTATAGTACAACCTGTGCAGACCGGATGCCACTGTTGATGCTTTATACAGGTGCCGGTGTTATTCTGGGACATAATTTCCCATTCTATCTGAAATTTAAAGGTGGAAAAGGAATTGCAGCTACAGCAGGTATGATTATTTCCTTTAGTCCATTGTTTACGGCATTTGGTGTTCTTACTTTTTTTAGTACTTTTTTCATCACACATTATGTATCTCTTGGCTCACTTTTAGTATATCTGGGATTTATGATTGAGTTAGTTGTGCTTGGTGAACATGGTTTCTTTCATATGACACGTCCTTTACTAATGGAATTGTACGGAGTCGGACTTTTCCTGGCAGTCATGGCTTATGCGAGACATTGGGAAAATATCAAACGTCTTTTATCACATACAGAGCGAAAGACTTATTTATCTAAAAAGAAACAGGAAGAGCAGAAAGCAAAGATGGAAGCAGAAACTGCAGCAAATGTGCAGACAGCAGAAGGAGAGATTAAATGAGAGAAGTCAGTGTAATCGGAGCAGGAAGCTGGGGAACCGCACTAGCATTACTTTTACATAAAAACGGATGTCACGTTACTGTGTGGTCAATCGTAGAATCAGAAATCAACATGCTGAATGAGCAGCATGAGCATAAGGATAAATTACCCGGAGTCAGACTGCCTGAGGATATGGTATTTACGACGGATTTAGAATTTGCAGTTAAGGATAAAGACGTACTTGTACTGGCAGTACCTTCTCCATTTACAAGAAGCACAGCAAAGCTTATGAGTGAATATGTAGCAGACAGACAGATCATTGTAGATGTTGCAAAGGGGATCGAAGAGGGTACACTGATGACCTTAAGCCAGATCATTACACAAGAGATCCCACAGGCAAATGTAGCAGCGTTATCAGGACCTTCACATGCTGAGGAAGTCGGAAGAGGCATTCCTACATCATGCGTAGTAGGTGCAAAGGATCAAAAGACAGCAGAATTTTTACAAAATGTTTTTATGAATGAAGTATTTCGTGTTTATACAAGCAGCGACATGCTCGGAATGGAGCTTGGAGCGGCACTTAAAAATGTAGTTGCACTTGCAGCCGGAATCGCAGACGGACTTGGATATGGGGACAACACAAAGGCAGCCTTGATCACCAGAGGTATTGCAGAAATTTCGAGGCTTGGGATTGCCATGGGCGGAAAGGCAGAGACTTTTTATGGTCTGACCGGAATCGGTGATTTAATCGTAACATGCGCGAGTATGCATTCCAGAAATCGACGTGCAGGTATACTGATTGGTCAAGGCCATACAATGGAAGAAGCAATGGAAGAAGTAAAAATGGTAGTAGAAGGTGTATATTCTACAAAGGCGGCAGTAGCGCTGGCAAAAAAATATGAGGTTGAAATACCGATCATTGAGCAGGTAAATGATGTTTTGTTTCATGGAAAAGCAGCAGCAGATGCAGTCAGAGAACTGATGATCAGAGACAAGAAAATAGAACATTCAGAAATAGAATGGACGGACAGATAGGAGAATATATGGAGATTAAGCAGGATCAAAAAAAGGACAGCTTTAAAAGTACCGGAGAATACGTAGCTTCTAAAGAACTGATGACAGCTGTAAATGTTGCAATTGCACTGGAAAAGCCCCTCTTGATCAAAGGTGAGCCGGGAACAGGAAAGACGATGCTGGCACGTGCTATTGCTGATTCTTTAAATAAAAAACTCGTTATATGGAACATTAAATCGACAACGAAAGCACAAGATGGTCTATATGTATATGATACTATTCAAAGATTATATGACGGCCAGTTTGGTGAAGAGGGTGTAGATGATAT
>JAAYYM010000668.1 GCA_012515365.1 Clostridia bacterium | reverse complement strand
TATTCTGATTACCAGTTCTGGAGAAATGTTGGAACATGCTGGGAGCAGATATAATTGGAGCGTACCTGTTTTAAATGCATTAAAAACTGCAGTAATAACAAAAAAGTTAAAACGCCTCGCAATTGTTGGAACTCCATGTGTTGTTCAAGCTGCACGATTAATGAAAGAATCATCTCATGATCTTGTCCATCCTTTTGGGACTGCCATTCGATTGATATTTGGACTATTCTGCACAGAGAGTTTTAATTACTATCCTTTAATGGAAGATATCATCAGACAAAAGCATTCCATTCCTGCATACCGAATAATGAAAATGGATGTGAAAGGGAAACTTGAATTGACCCTTGATGATGGAACAGTCACTACAATTCCTTTAAAAGAAATAGAATCAGCAATCAGAAAAGGGTGCTCGAGCTGTAATGATTTCTCTGCATTACAGGCAGATATTTCAGCAGGAAGTGTTGGGACACCTGAAGGATGGACAACCCTTCTTATCAGGTCTGATGAAGGAGAACGGTTTGTCCAAAATGCTGTGAAATCAAATGCATTAGAGTTATCAGCAGAAACAGATCTTCAGGCGATGACTAATCTGGCACAGAAAAAAATTTCTAAATAACTTACTTTTTTCCGGATACTATTTATCTCTCTATAGAGAATATAGATGGAAATTATCTGATTTGCAATGGATGATAATACTTCTGAAGACCTTCCTCCTCATAGTAGGCTGTCTGCCGGGTGCAAACTCTGTTATGAAGGAGCTAAATTAGTTCTTTTCCTTACCGGGCAATGTCATCGTGATTGTTGGTATTGTCCGCTTTCGCAGGAACGTAAAAATAAAGATGTCATTTATGCGAATGAGCATAAGATATCCTCTCCTGAAGAAATGATCCAGGTAGCTAAGCGAATGTCAGCTCTTGGGACAGGTATTACCGGAGGAGAACCTTTTTACAACCTTGATCGGCTTATTGAATATACCAGTGCACTTAAAAAGGAATTTGGATCTACTCATCAAATTCATCTTTATACTGCAATGGCTCCGAATGAAAAAACAATACATTCTATTAAAAACTTGGTTGATGAAATACGATTTCATCCTCCATCAGATCAATGGAGCCATCTTGAAGACACTGCATTTCACCAAAGTATTCTAATTGCTAAAAAAGCAGGACTGGATGTAGGCATTGAAGTTCCCTCACTACCTAACCTGAATGATCTTGAGCATTATCTACCGAATATTGATTTTCTAAATATCAATGAACTAGAATGGGGTGACTATAATGCAGATGAAATGAGAAACAGGGGATATCTCCTCAGGGGTGATGTATCAAATGCCGTTCAGGGCGGTTGGGAAAATGCCAGTCATATTGTATCTCTTCCAAAGGTTCACTGGTGTTCATCTGACTTTAAAGACAGAGTTCAGCTTCGAATGCGACTACGACGTATCGCTGTAAATACTGCTCGAGAATTTGATGAAATAACAGATGACGGGACGATAATTTACGGAGTCTGGGAATGCGACGGTAAAAATGAAACCATTCCAGGAGATCCTGATGAATCCTTGTTCGAACGATTTGATGACCGGATTGAAACCGGATGGTGGATTCTTGATGAGATCTCTGATTTTATCTCCAGGCCAGCTTACTTTATCGAACGATATCCTGATGGTGGAATCATACTTGAGGTGACCCCACTATGATACGGGGATTAATAGAACATGTTTACGAATATCTAATATCAAAACAAGTTACGCATATTCCACAACACATTGCGATTATTCAGGATGGAAATCGCAGGTACGCAAAAAAGAAAGGTCTTGCCACTGCCTCAGGACATCGCGCAGGGGCTGATCGGACCGAAGAAGTATTAGAGTGGGCACAGGAACTAGGCATCAGACATATAACACTCTACACATTTTCAACTGAAAATTTTAGCCGATCAGATGAGGAAGTCCAGAACCTCTTTACATTATTTAAAGAAAAACTCAGTCGCATCAGTATTGATGAACGTGTTCATAAATATGGAATTCGTATCCAGATGATCGGTGATCGGGATATGCTTCCTGAAGATCTACGAGGTGCAGTGGAACAGGCCGAAGCAGCAACTGCCCATTACGATAATTTCTATCTCAATATGGCTTTGGCTTATGGAGGGAGAAATGAAATGCTTCGAGCAACTTCAAAAATTCTCAACGATATCAAGAATAAAAAAATAAAAAAGGAAGATATCACCCCGGATCTTTTTGAAGAAAACCTGTATGGTAAAAATGTCACTCTTCCGCCTGTTGATCTGATCATAAGGACGGGTAATGAATGCCGGACATCAAATTTCTTACCCTGGCTTGCAAACGGACATGAATCAGCAGTCTATTTCTGTGCACCTTATTGGCCGATGTTTCGAAAACTCGATATGCTCCGTGCAATTAGAGTTTATTCTGAACGTCAGGACATGAAAAAGAAACGAAATTGTAGAGCTTAAGCTCCAAATCTTCTGTTTCTCGCCTGAAAATCTCTGAAGGCACGTAAAAGATCTATTTTCCGAATTTTTTCCCAGTTTAAATCAAGGAAAAATAATTCTGAATATACTGATTGCCATATAAGAAAATCAACAAGATGCGCTCCCCCTGTCTTAATCACACAATCAGGTGTATGAGAAAAGGTAAGATATTTTTCTAAAACTTCATTCGTAACATGTTCAGGAAGAATATTGTCCGAAGCCATTGCTTGTATTGCATCTGCTATTTCTTCACGCCCGGATTTTCCGATTGCAATTATTACTGGAACACCATTTC
>JAAYYM010000667.1 GCA_012515365.1 Clostridia bacterium | reverse complement strand
ATATTGTTCCTGTGTTTCAACACCTTCTGCTACCGTTTCAAGACCTAACTTCTTTACCATAGAAACTACAGATTCTGTAATTATATTTGTTGTTTTATCATTAATAACTGTATCTATAAAAGATTTATCAATTTTTAGTGTATCGATTGGCAGGTCTCTCAAATAAGACAAAGACGAAAATCCGGTTCCAAAATCATCAAGTGAAACCTTCAATCCCAAATGTCTCAGTGCCTTCATTTTATCTATGATCTCATCAAAATCATCAATAAAGATACTTTCTGTAATCTCTAATTCGATATACTCCGGCTTTACTTCATACAGATGAATTAAATGCAGCAGCTGATCAATGAAGTTTTCCTTTTTTAATTGTAAAGCTGAAATATTAATAGATAAAATCAATGGATATTCATATTTAGTTTTCCATACAGAAAAAATACGAAGTGCTTCTTTGATCACCCAGTTACCGATGGGAATAATGGCACCATTCTTTTCAGCAATTGGAATGAATTCCATCGGGCTTACAAATTTCCCTTCATTATCAATCCAGCGAATCAGTGCCTCAAGCCCCCGCAGTTTTCCTGAATCAGCATAAAACTGTGGCTGAAAATATAAGATAAAATCTTCATTATCAATCGCAGTTTTTAAACGTTGTTCAAAGGAAACACTATCAAGAAAATCTTCCAGTATTTCCTTCTCAAAAAATTGTATATTATTTTTACCGTTCTCTTTTGCACGAAACAGAACAATTTCGGCATTTTTGATCAGTTCAAGGGCTGTTTTTCCTGCCTCAGGATAAGTAGCCACACCAACACTTACCGTAAAAATAACTTCAGCCTTATTACTCATGATAAATGGCTGTCTTAAACGCTCACAAATCTTTCGATACAGCATGTCAGCACTTTTGGATCCGTAGGAATTATAAATACCAATACAGAATACATCACTGCCAAAACGACCGGCCACAATATCTTCTGTCTGCAGCCCTTTAATGAACATACCAAAATCCTGAACAAGCTCATCACCAAATAAAAGTCCAAGGCTGTCATTAATCTTCTTAAAATCATCAATATCGACAAACATTAAACTAATATCGCTGTGGCTGACAGCAGCACGTTCACACATATCCCGTAATTTTTTTACAAACGAATTTCGATTATATAGACCTGTTAATGAATCATAATATGCAAGATATTCAAGCTCTTCACTTTGTGCTTTTCTCTTTGTAATATCTGAACAGCATACAATTTTTTCTGTAGGAGTACCATCGTCATCATAATATACAAGGCTTTTACACTCAATCCAGAATTTTTTATCAGCTGTCTGAAACTCCATACCGGCTTCACGGATATGATTCTTCTGCATATCAACAATCGTCTTTATGAATGTGTCCTTATACTCATCACTCATATAAGAGATCATCAGATCAAAATCATATTTGTGCATTACAATATCTTCCATCCACTGTTCCCAACAACCCATCAGCTCAATATTTTGAGTCCGATAGTCGAAGTAAACGTAGGCATTACCGGAAATGTCAGAGATCAATTGATATATCCGTTCATTTCCGGTAAGCCTTTCATTTAATGCAGTTAATAAGTCAATCTGATACTTCAGTTCATCCATTGTCTGGTTTCCTATGTTTATTTAGATTTTTTAGATTAATCCTTTGGCTTTCAATAATTCTGCACACAGAACTGCTCCACCGGCCGCTCCTCTTACTGTATTATGTGACAGACCTACAAATTTAAAGTCAAATAATCCAATATTATCTTCACGTAAACGTCCGATTGAAATTCCCATTCCCTTTTCATAGTCAACATCTAATGTCACCTGAGGTCTGTTATCCTCTTCCATATAACGAATAAACTGCTTTGGAGCACTCGGAAGATTTAATTCCTGTGGCAGACCTTTAAAAGAGACCATTTTTTCAATCAATTGCTCTTTGGTTGGTTTTTTGTTGAATTTAATGAAAACTGCAGCAGTATGTCCATTTAAAACAGGCACACGGATACATTGTGTAGTGATCAGTGGCTGATCTGCTTTCACGATCTCACCATCTACTACTTTTCCAAGGATACGAAGTGGCTCTTGCTCACTCTTTTCTTCCTCTCCACCAATATATGGAATTACATTTTCAATCATTTCAGGCCAGTCCTTAAATGTTTTTCCTGCTCCTGATATCGCCTGGTAAGTAGTAGCTACTACTTCTGTAGGCTCAAATTCTTTCCATGCTACAAGTAATGGTGCATAGCTTTGAATCGAGCAGTTCGGTTTTACAGCGATAAAGCCTCTCTTTGTGCCGAGTCTTTTTTTCTGTGCTTCGATTACTTCGATATGCTCTGGATTTAATTCCGGAACGATCATAGGGACATCTTTCGTCCATCTATGTGCACTATTATTAGATACAACAGGAACCTCTGCCTTCGCGTATTCTTCTTCGATTGCACGGATTTCATCCTTTGTCATATCTACTGCACTAAATACAAAATCAATTTCTTTTGCTACTTTTTCTACTTCATTTACATTCATAACTACAATCTTTTTCACAGCTTCCGGCATAGGAGTTGTCATTTTCCAACGTCCGCCAACCGCTTCTTCATAAGTCTTTCCTGCACTTCTTGGGCTTGCTGCGATCACAGTCACCTCAAACCACGGATGATTTTCAAGCAGTGAAATAAATCTCTGCCCAACCATTCCTGTTCCACCTAAAATACCTACTCTTAACTTCTCACTCATCTTAATCCTCCTCTAAATATGTTTGGTATAATTCAATAACCTGTTCCATAGCTGCTATTCCAGGTGCTCCTATGGTCAGACGTTTCTCTACACATGTTTTCAGGCTGATTGCCTCATAAATATCCTCTTCGAACACAGGACTGATTGCCTGATATTCATTTAAAGTCATTTCATCCAATGTTTTATGCTGATCGATGCAAAATAAAACCAGTTGTCCTACAATACCATGTGCATCTCGAAACGGAACACCCTTTAAGACAAGATAATCTGCTGCATCTGTCGCATTTGTAAAACCGCCCTTTGCACTCTGCTCCATGTGATCCTTTTGAAAACGTATAGTTTTAAGCATCTCATCAAACAGTCTTATACACTGCTCTACCGTGTGAATAGCATCAAATGATAATTCCTTATCCTCCTGCATGTCTTTATTATAGGCAAGCGGAAGTCCTTTCATTGTGGTAAGGAGTGAGATCAGCGCTCCATACACACGCCCTGTTTTTCCTCGTACTAATTCTGCTATATCAGGATTCTTTTTCTGAGGCATGATGCT
>JAAYYM010000666.1 GCA_012515365.1 Clostridia bacterium | reverse complement strand
ACATGACTGCTGGAGTTTTACCGGACACTGTACGCATTTTGAGTACATTGGATGTACCAAATGGATGACAGAATGCGGTACCTGTGAACAGCTTGCTGAATATCCGAAATCAGTCATGTTAGATAATTCAAAAAAGAATTATCTACAGAAAAGAGACTTATTTACCAGTATAGAAAATATGACTTTGGTGACACCTTCAAATTGGCTTCACGCTCGTGTGAGTCAGTCCTTTTTGGGAAAGAATCATATTGTGACTGTTCCTACAGGAATCGATCTTGACCAGTTTCATCCGATTGAAGAGGCGCGCACAGAAAATAATATTATCTTTCAGTTAAAAAACAGTCTTGGTGTAAGAGGAAAGATTGTTATTTTGGGAGTGGCTAATCCATGGCGTGAGCGAAAGGGTCTGTCTCAGTTTAAGGCGTTGGAGAAATCACTCAATGATCGCTATGCGATTGTTTTGCTTGGCTTGAAGGATGATCAGTTAAATGAATTACCAGAGTCAATCATTGGTTTGTCAAAGACGGAAAGCATTGCAGAGCTTGCTGCACTTTATTCACTTGCAGACGTATATGTGAATCTGACTTTGGAAGATACATTCCCGACAACAAATCTAGAAGCACTGGCATGCGGAACTCCGGTTATCACGTATAAAGCAGGAGGAAGTCCGGAAAGTCTGGATGATACCTGCGGTATAGTCGTTGACCGAAACAGCACCCAGGGGATTATTGCGGCCATTGAACGTATTGTTGCCCAACGTGGCATGAATTATACAAAGGAACAGTGTGTATATCGTGCTATGCAGTACAGCAAAGCAAAAAGATTCCAAGAATACATTTCAGAGGTATATGATGCAATCTAAGTGGAAGGACTTTTGTTCGAAATTTCAGATTAGTTTTATTTTAATGTTTGAGTTCATTATGTACGGTGCCTGTCTGGCAACGTTTTTTCTGCTGTTTGCAATTGATAATAAAGAAATTCTGGTTATTTCAAGGACTGCAGCAGTCACCTTATCGACATATGTAATCATTCTATTTTTGCTTACCTGCATTTACGGAAAATATGATGTGGGTATTCGAAAATCAAAGCCGATTATTTTTTCCCTAATGTTAGCGGTTGTCTTTACTGATCTGGCAACGTATCTGCAGTTAACCATTATGAAGACAAATGAAGCCAATAACCCGACCTTTAAGCTGGAGAACATCGGGATTCTGGTCTTAACAATGTTTGTACAGTTTTTGATTATCACAGTTATGACTAAAATAGGAAATGCTTTTTATTTCTGGCTCAATGATGCAGAAAAATGTGTCATTATCGCAAATGATGTGGAACAGGCAAAGCGTGTGGCGGGAGCAGTATCAGATTTCAGAAAGAGATACGAGGTACTAGAAATCATTGATTACAGGGAAGCAGACATGGAAGTTTCCATGTTAAAGGCCGATACCGTCTTTTTGTATGATGTACCGGTTGAACTCAGAACTAAAATTATAGATTTCTGCTATCAGAATTTGAAGAACATATATTTTAATCCTTATATAGCCGATATTCTGGAACAAAATTCAAAACAGGTAGTGATTGATGATATCTCATTTTTTTCTTCCAGATTTCATATGATTACGTTTGAACAAAGGATTATTAAGCGCTTGATGGATATTGCTATCTCTGTCATCGCACTGATTCTTACCAGTCCTATCCTATTGATCAGTGCAATCTGCATTAAAAAGGGAGATGGCGGATCGGTTTTGTTTAAGCAGAAAAGAGCGACTGTTAATGGAAAAGTATTTGAAATATATAAATTTCGTACAATGAAAGAACATGTAGGGAATTATTCAGTCGTTGATGGTGATGACCGTGTGACACATGTTGGAAAATTTTTGAGGAAATACAGGATAGACGAGCTGCCTCAGCTTTATAATATTTTAAAAGGGGATATGAGTCTGGTAGGTCCAAGACCGGAAATGCTTGAGAATGTAGCGGATTATACAAAGGAAATGCCGGAATTCCGCTATCGTCTGCGTATGAAAGCCGGATTGACAGGGTATGCACAGATCATAGGAAAATACAACACTTCTTCCAGAGACAAGCTGATGCTGGATTTGATGTATATAGAGAATTACAGTGTACTAAAGGATATACAGTTATTGTTCCAGACGGTTATGGTGCTGTTTAATGCTTCTGACAGTACTTCTGCATTTAATACACAACCATCAGATGCAAAAGGTGACGGACATGATAAAAAAGACTGAACCCTCATTTAGCATCATTACGGTGACCTATAATAGCAGTCAGACTGTAGCTCAGGCGATTGAATCTGTACTTAATCAGACCTATCTGCCAAAGGAATATTTCATCATTGACGGACTGTCTACAGATGACACTCTGCAGATTGCACGGCAGTATGAACAGGCATTTTTTGAAAAGGGAGTCCGCTATCAGATCAGCTCAGAGAAGGATTACGGTATTTATGATGCAATGAACAAAGGCATCGCCAAGGCATCCGGAGATTTAATCGGAATGATCAATAGCGATGACTGGTATGAACCGGATGCACTGAAAATAGTAGCAGCTGTTTATATGGAAAAAGGATTTGATCTGTTTTTTGCAGATTTAAAAATGCATAGACAAAATGGGACATCATTTATCAAACTGGCAAAAAACAGAGCATACGCAACATCGAGAGATTGGAATCATCCAACAACTTTTGTACGGAAAGAGCTATATCAGACTTATCAATATCGATGTGAAACCATACATGATGATTATGATTTGATTTTGAGGCTAAAGAAAGCCGGAGTCCATATAGAAATTGAACATCAGGTACTTGCAAATTTTCGCATGAATGGAACAAGTCATGATAAGAACATAAAAAATGCGATGAAACGTGTAGGAATCAAATATAAGATCTATAGACAGAATGGTTATTCAAGATGGTATTTGGTGGAATGTCTGGCCATGGAGCTTGCAAAATTGATCGCGGGCTGACAGGGACAAAAATGCGAAAGGTTGTAATGAACATGCAGATAAGTACACTTACATTTTTTTCGAATTATTTTAATCATCATCAAAAAGCATTATGTGATGAATGGTTTCGCATATTTGGTGAAAATTTTACATTTGTTGAAACAGAACCTATAGAAGGGTTTCGAGCAAATATGGGATGGGGAAATGAAGAAGTTCCCTCCTATGTGTTAAAAACATATTTAAGTGAAGAGAACAAAGCAAAAGCCATTGCACTAGGAGTGGATAGTGATCTGGTAGTCATGGGAACGGCACCGGAGGAGTTTATTACAAAGAGACTGAAACAGGATAAGCTTACATTTCGGTATTCTGAGAGACCCTTAAAAGAGGGGTTTATCAAGTTTTTTATTCCAAGACTTACTGTGAAATATCATAAGCTCCATATTAAAAATCGTAAGAAACAGCTTTATATTCTTGCAGCAAGCGCGTATACAGCAAGTGACTATAAGAAGATGAAGTGTTATATTGATAAATGCTATAAATTCGGTTATTTTCCGCAGTTTATGCAATATGATATACAACAGCTGATGAAAGAAAAACATGAGCATGCAGTTGAAGGAAATACAACCATTCTGTGGACCGGAAGAATGCTTAAGTTAAAGCGTCCGGATCTACTGCTCCATGCGGCAAAGAGACTAAAGGACAAAGGATATCACTTTAGTGTCAAGTTTGTAGGTGATGGAGAAGAGCGAGAGCATCTGATTCAGCTTGTTAATCAATACGGACTAAATGATCTTGTATCATTTCAAGGCTTTCTCTCTCCTATTGAAGCAAGAGAAGAAATGGCAAAGGCTAATATCTATGTGATGACTAGTAACTTTTTAGAAGGATGGGGTTCTGTCATTTATGAAGGATTAAACGCAGGCTGT
>JAAYYM010000665.1 GCA_012515365.1 Clostridia bacterium | reverse complement strand
TGACAAAGGCATTATGCTATGATGATTCTAAGAAAGAAGAATTGGATGCCATTGCTAATTCTATTTCTGACAATTTTTCATTCATTAAGGTTGAGATATGATATTGAATAATGCAATTATCGAGGATATAAAAGAAAAATCAGGTCTCTTGTTTGACAAAGCAGGAGACTTTAGCATTTTATCCTCTCTTATTTTTAAGGAAACAGGACGAAATATTGGCGTAACCACTCTGAAACGGTTATTCCACTACATACAAGATGATAGAAAAGCAAGTGAATACACATTAAACACCATAGCATTATATGTCGGCTATAAATCATGGGAGGAGTACTCGTCAGCAAAGAATCTTGTTAGTGACTGGGGGTATAATGATGAGACCCTATATATCCATGCCCTTGAGATAAACACAAAAATCTTCATTCAATATCTGGATCGGAAGATTACCTTTATTGTTGTTAATCACGAAGGTGAAAACTATTTGAAGGTTGTTTCAAGTGAAAATAGTAGTCTAAAAACAGATGACCTCCTTCTTGTCTATAGAATACGCAAAGGTGAAATTCTTGAAGCAGAGAAAGTTATTCGAGGTAACAATATCGGTAACTACAAGACACATGGTGAGATTATGAACTTTGAATTAACAAAGGACTAAATATATGATTGACATAACGAAAGAAAACTTCATCACAGATGAAAGAACTAATACGGTTTGTTATTCCAGTCTTCTACCTACAGAAAGTAGCGGATTAGATTCTCTGTTAATGAAAGAACTGTATGCAGCATTGAAGGAAACTGTCAAACCTCTGAAAAATTACGAACTTTACAATACTCGTGATATATGGGCAAGAGACTACATGCCAGTACAATTAACGCCAGGTTTGTTCCTGAACTATACGTATAATCCAGATTATTTAAGTGAACAGAAGGCATATATTACCAATTGGCTTATTCACAAAGTTCATATTCGTCAGATTGAGAAGTTTGACTTTGACGTTGTGACTATGCCAATCGTTCTTGATGGAGGTAATATTATAAAGGCTATCGACAAATTTGGCCAGCCGACAATTATCATGTGTAGTAAAGTACTTACCGAAAACAATCTATCAAAAAAAGAATTAAATGACTGGTGGAATATATTCTTTGACGGAAGGATTCGTCTTATTCTCATAGATTGGGAAGGAAAAGAAGAAAATCCAATTGGACATGCAGACGGAATGGTTAGGTATATATCTGAGGGCAAAGTTCTTATCACGAATTACTGCGATTTTGATGATGAAGAACGTCTAACAAAACCATTGAAAGAATACTTTGATATTGAACGTCTTCATTTCGGCGATATAGATGGAATAAAAGACACTAAGATGTGGAGCTTAATGAAATCAAAGAGTTGGGGATATATTAATTTCTTACAAGTAGGGCATCACATCGTCATACCTTCATTAGGATGGAAAGAACTTGATAACGTAGCTAAACAACAAATCAAGGACGCATTCGGTTCATCTTATGAAATAGAGTCAATTAATTGTGACATGACTGAAATCCTTGAAAATCCTAATGAGAACACCAATAGCGGTGGTGGCTTAAATTGTCTAACATGGACACTATTAAGTTCTGAATAGATTAAGAATTATGGCTGCCTACGACATGTATAGGCAGCCATAATTGTACTATTTTGAAGCTGTATTCAAAAGTTTATCAATATTGAAAGTGAAAGTATAATCATTCTGGACATTTTCAATCATGATAGGCATCATAACGGTCATTGTCTTTCCGACATATCCAGAAGCTTCCGCATTAAATGCTTCAGGGGTTTTATATACACACGGTATCAGGTAGCTTTCTCTCCAACCTCCATATTGACCTGAGACATAATATACATTGTCGGTCGGCAAAAGAATATCTGAAATACTTGCACCCTTTGGTACCGTAGTAGCTGGCTGAGAACTATTTCTTTCAGCATATTTTACACCAGAATGCATAACACGTCCAACTTGACCTTTTGTATCTACATAGCTTACATCATCCCAGTTGATTTTAAGTGTATGGCCTGATTTATTCTTCAATGTAAAGTTGAATTGTTTGCTACTTACATACCATACAATGTCAATATAATCGTCCTCATAACGATATTTGCTGATACCTTCTTCATCAAAAGTGACAACTTTGGTTTCGCCAAACTGTTGTTTAGCATCCGCAGGACTTTCAACTGCACTGAGGCCAACCGAATAACTTGCGACATAACTTTTGAAAGCGCCGCATGAGCTTAATAAGAATGTTGCACAAAGTAATGCGATAAAACTTAATTTCTTCATGTTACCAAATTTTTATTAGTGATAATGATTTTGGCACAAAGTTACTGACATTTTTGTATTTATGTTCAAAATCACTTAAAAGTGGACTAACATGGACAAGTGCAAGCTTATTTCATTTGTATGATACAAATTCACTATTCTCGTATTGAACGAATATAATTAAGGAGGATGGTCGGGTCAAAAGCCTTGCCATCCTTTTTTGTTGTCAGATGCAGATGTTCACCAGTGGATGCTCCAGTACTACCAGTTAATCCCAATGGCTCTCCTGCATGAAGATAGTCATTGGGCTTTACGTATTGTTCTGACAGATGACAATAGCTGACTGTGTAGTTAGCTGTTTGTACGGTTACGTATTTCCCGGAACGGCTGTCATATCCTACCCTAAGCACTTTGCCTGGTAACATTGAGAGAACTTCCTCGTGTCGTGCATGTAGGTCAAGACCGTTGTGCATCATATACTTATGATATACAGGGTGCT
>JAAYYM010000664.1 GCA_012515365.1 Clostridia bacterium | reverse complement strand
TAGTATCTTCACTTGAGAAACGCATTAAAATCGAAAAATAAATAGTATCATCAAATGGTGCATCTAATTCTGCAAGTTCTTTTTCATTGTGTAATTTGTGATGAATCAATAAGTTACAGATGTGGACTCGTTCGTCATTAGGAAACAGTCTGATATACTCATCGCATAATTGTTTTGCCTTTTGGAAGTCGCCCATTTCACAGGCAATTTGTGCATTGATTATCAAAGCCTCATAAGCTTGAGCATAGGAGTCATTATTTGGATTGTAACGTGATTTAGAATTACTACCATTATCGTTTTTGCTAGTATTTGAATATTTCTTTCTTTCCGCCTTTAGATAGTCATCGTATTCTTTCCTTTTTTTACTATCAGATAAAACTGCATATGCTTCATTAATCTTAATCATTCTTTCATGTGCTTCTTGTTTATCAAAAGTAGTAGTATCCGGATGGTATTTTTTTACTAGGGCCTTATAGGCCATTTTTATTACCTCTAAAGATGCATTATTATTTACTTCGAGAACAACATAATAATTTTCCATGAAATACTCCTTGTAAAGAAATTGATACACTACGTTTGCAGACAAATCAATGATTATTTTTTCCTTTGATACGACCGCTTGAAATGTTCATTAGCAAGTTAATCGCAACCATACTTACCCTTTATCCAATCATTATAGTAGGTTCCAAATGAGCCAGCCTTTTTAAACTCTTTCCATATGGATTCAGGCATCCCACAATAATGATAATATGTGCCACTAAGTTCAATCACCATGTATTCTTCTGCGCTATCGTACCATGCACCGTTTATAAAAGAACTTCCGGCTGTACTAAGATATTCAAATCGTGAATCTTCTAAATTGACGGAACTATCACTGTATTTAACATCCACATAATTGCTCTGATTGCACTCTTCGTTACCACAGCCATCTGTTACTAATACTGTTAAGCATAGAGCAAGGGCTAGGGCAACATGAAACAAGTAATGCCATCTTATGTTTCGCTTAATCATTGGTGAATCCTCCAAGCAATTTACATGTCGAAAATGACTATAAATGCTATTCTGCTGTCCAATGTGATGTGTTTTATTCAAGATAGATCTCTACTACGTAGTTCTTACTATTTGAGGTGGCCTGCAGTTCATTAAAGCATTTCTTACAGATGCTCTTATTCTAAAGTTAGTTTCAGTAAAAATAATTCTACCTGATTGGGTTGAATACTGATGTGGTCTAAAAGTATCTTTTGTATTTGTACGTCGCTGTGATTGTTGGGTTGAATATTTTATCTTGTTTGATTTGATTGTCTATTCTGACTAGTGGTGTTTGATGCAGTCTTATGCGAGAGATTAAAAGGAATATAAGTACTGCAATTGCAATGATTGAAAATTCCATTTATTTACTCCTTTAACGCATAAATTTCTGACAAAATAGACCTGTTCTGCTTATGATTATAACTGTTTGCTATTATTTAGTAAATATGTAATCATTGTTTCAGTGTTTTGTTAATTACATATGTTCAGGGATAATTTGATACTATGATTCCCGGGTGAAAAGAAGCATGTGGAATGAAATGGTTTTGCTATATTTTTCGTCACGCTATTTCCGAGTTTTAGTTTTGTGCAGGGGTCTATAAAAACAATTTTTGAGTATAATTATAATATTTATATTCCGACAGTATATGGAAGCATCCAATATGGTCTATGGTCATGCTTTTCTGAAACGATATGCACCGATATGTTATTATCTGCTTTTGTCATTGGATAGAACCATTGAAATACAAAGCTTTCCGATTCGATGTGAACCGATGAAAATCAATCTAAATTGCCCTTTTTATGACTCCGACTCTGAAGGTCGCAGGTTCGACTCCTGTCGGGTATACCACCGAATAACGTTGCAATTAGTCCGTTGCAGGGTTTTGTTTTTTCGGTACCTTTTTCTATCCTGATATGATATGGTTGTTATTGATAATAAAGATGGGAAAGCAATGCAGGAGAGTAATATGTCTGATGATTATGGGTATTTCGGAAGCGGCTCAGAAGGATATGCTCATTATGTTGCGGCTACCGGAGAGGATGATTACAAGGGCGGAGGCAGGAAGAAGCCAGAAGGCAAACAAACCGGTTGCTTTTGGATTCTCATAGTGCTCG
>JAAYYM010000663.1 GCA_012515365.1 Clostridia bacterium | reverse complement strand
TTTACCGCTATACACATTCTTTCTCCTGCATTCGAAGCTTTTATAAGAGACGTTTTCATTAGGAATGAATGGAAAACAACTCACTTAAATGGAAAGATTGATGATTTCACGGCTATAGGTTCCCTTATTGAAAAGAGTGAACCATTCGTGAATAAGTTTGGTGAAAATGTTCAATTCCAAATGCACACGCTGTTTAGCGATAGGTGTGGAATAAACATCCGAAATGAAGTTGCACATGGCTTATTTATTCCATCGGATAGGACAACCATGCAAGCTCTTTATGCTATAGCATTTATGTTGAATTTTATGTTTTACGAAAAGGCTCTTGAAATACAATCGAATTGATAGAGTTATGAAGGTATTATTATAAACTATAGATAGAGTAAAATCTATAGGATTATGATGACTGTTGAAGATGCTGCCGATTTGTTGGTGTGGGATTTTAGTTATACATTTGTTGAATTAAATTCTGTGCTGGAAAAACAAAATATTCCTTGCGTTCTTAATAAAAAGAAAGCTTGTTTATTTGTATATGCTTCTGATGATGATAAAAGGTTGGAATGCCCTGCGTTTGAAATTTATGTTTGTAGAGAATGCCCCTCTTTGAAAATCAGAAGTAGTGAAAAATGTCCAATGTCGCTTCATGAAATTTTCTTGTGGGAAACGGCTTCAATACATACAAAGGGCCTTATCATAAATATTATGCTAAAGGATTTGTTGAATAAATCATAATCCAAAAAAACAAAAGAGATGGGGTTTCCCACCTCTTTTATCCATTTTTAAATAAGATTCAATGTTTTTAAATATGTTTCGGTAATGCTAATGCTAGAATGGTTTAACATTTTTTGCAACTTGTAAATATCACCTTTGTTTCCACCTCGATTAGCATCGGCATAGTCTCCTCGATATTGAGCCACTGCAAAGTGGTGCCTAAAGTCGTGGCAGGAATAGCAACTGGAGATAACACCCTTTTGATGAAGTTTATCCATCCAATATTTTACCTGCATCTTAATCTGAGGTGATGTTAAGCTGTTAAAAGGTTTCTTTTTGCCTTCGAAGACATTGAAGAACTTAAGGACAGGAGTGTTTCCGACGGTTTCAGAATCTGTAAGAAATCCATTGTGGAGCTTACCCTTGGACGTTGTGTTGAACGATTGATTGGTGTAGTCAATGTTCATACTAGGCAATCCTCCGACACGAACCCCTCTGTATGCCATGATTGCGATTGCCGCACGTAACTCTCTGGGAACATCCTTGGATGCAAGAATCGTTGAAATTTCTTCCTTACTAGGTACGCAAAGTTCCTTGACTGGTTGCAAGACGGGCTTTGCCCTTGTTCCCCTGAAGGGGTTGGCAAATTCATTGTTGCTGATTCGCTGAACAAAGGAGTAAAAGGCTCCAATGCACGAAGCATCCCTACGGATAGAGGCACTAGCCCTATCGGGGGCCATCATGTTTAGTCCCCCTTTCTTCAAAGGCTTAGAGAGAAAATGGCTCTGAATGAACTTGTCTGCTTCAAGGGTGGAAATCTCTGCAAAGGATTTTCCCAACATATTCAGGTACATTTCCAGGCGGGAAAGAGCCAAGATATAAGCTTCTCTAGTATGGACCGATTTGGCATTTGTGAGGAAGGTGGCCTTTAGGTCAGAATAATTGAGCTTAGCAATTTTTGCTTTATGCTGA
>JAAYYM010000662.1 GCA_012515365.1 Clostridia bacterium | reverse complement strand
GCCTCAGATAAGTGGGGATTGTCTGTGCGCAGAATACAAACATTATGTAATGAAGAGAAAATATATGGTGTACTAAGATTTGGCGGAGTATGGGCTATTCCTAATGAAGCAGAGCGACCAGTCGATCATAGAGTTAAGACTGGAAAGTATGTAAAAGCAAAAGAAGAAACTGCGGGTCCTATTTTAAAATGGGCTGGTGGAAAAACACAGATGCTGGGTGATATTGTTCCAAGAATGCCAAGTGAATATGGAAAATATATAGAACCATTTATAGGTGGTGGAGCTTTGTATTTTAAATTACAAAACGAAAAATCAATTATTGCTGATTCTAATCCTGAATTGATAAATATGTATAGGGAAGTTGCTGATCATTGTGATCAGGTGATTGAAATACTTAAAGAATATAGGAATGAAGAAGAAATGTTCTATGAAGTTAGAGCAAAGGACTGGCTTGAATGTGGTAAAACGGAAGCAGCAGCTAGAATGTTATACTTGAATAGAACATGTTTCAATGGATTATACCGCTTAAACAAAAAAGGAAGATTTAATACACCATATGGTCGTTATAAGAATCCACAAATATGTAACGAGCAGAAATTAAAAATGGCATCTGAATTATTGAAAAAAACAAATATTGTGTGCGGTGACTATTTAAAAGTCTTAAATGAGTATGCTGGAGAAAATGATTTTATTTTTCTTGATCCTCCTTATGTTCCAATATCGGAGAATTCTGATTTTAAACGGTACACGAAAGAACAGTTTTATGAAAATGATCAGAGAAATTTAGCTAATGAAGTAGATGAATTGGTTAATAGAGGTTGTAAAGTTATGCTTACAAATTCTAACCATCCGTTAGTCCACGAGTTATACGGAAAATATCAACTTGAAATAATACAAACAAAGCGCAATATAAATAGTCGTGGAAATGGAAGAAAAGGAGAAGATGTAATTGTCACAACTTACAAGTAATAAATTAATAGCAGAGGAGCAAATGAGCAAATTTCCAGCAACCAGATATATGGGGTCTAAAAGCAAATTAATTGATTATATTTGGGATGCTTCTAAAGAATTTGAATTTGATTCCGTATTGGACTTGTTTTCAGGATCGGGTGTTGTAAGTTATATGTATAAATCACACGGCAAACGTGTCATTGGTAATGATTATATGACAATGGGAGCAGTGATGACAAAAGCATTAATTGAAAACAATACTGTAATTTTACCTTTGGAAGAGGCAATGGAGTTAATAAAAGATCAAGGGGATATAGATGATTTTGTTCAAGTGAAATTTAAGGGGATATATTTCTCAGATGAAGATAACTTATTTATTGATACAGTGCGGTCGAATATAAAGAAGATGGACAATCAGTACAAGCAAGCAATAGCGATGGAAGCATTGATTAGAACATGTACGAAAAAGCGGCCAAGAGGAATATTCACTTATGTTGGGGAACGATATAATGATGGAAGGAAAGATTTGGTAAAAAGTTTTGAGGAGCAGTTTTTAGATGCGGTAGAAGTTATTAATGGAGCTGTATTTTCTAATAAAAGAAGAAACAAATCATGTAATGAAGATTCTATGAAATTAAAGGTGAGAGCTGATCTAGTTTATATTGATCCGCCGTATTATACACCTAAATCTGATAATGAATATGTTAGAAGGTATCATTTTGTTGAAGGATTAGCACGTGATTGGCAAGGAGTAGAGATTCAGGAGGATACAAAGACAAAGAAATTCAAGTCTTATCCGACACCATTTTCTACAAAATTAGGTGCTGCCGACGCCTTTGATATAATATTCAAAAAACATTCGAAATCCATTTTGATCGTGTCATATTCATCAAACAGTCTTCCAACAATGGAGGAAATGATTTCGTTATTGAAAAAGTATAAGAACCATGTAGATGTAGTTCCAATTGATTACAAGTATACTTTTGGAACACGCGCAAATACAACACGTAATGATGTGAAAGAATATATTTTTGTGGGGTGGTAAAAATGGCAAAGGCAAAGATTGAACATATTGAGGGAAATAAATACAGTGTGACGGAAATGGTAAAAAGATTAACTACCTATGGAGAAAAGCTGGTAGAGGTAAATCGCATTGTTGAAAATCCTATTGAAATGTGGCTGATTGGAAATACAGGTATGCGTAATCCATGGAGAATACCAAGTGGATTTAAAGTATATGTTGAGTCTAATATGGTAGGACATCTTAGAACACCAGAAGATCAAGTGGCATTTAAAATGCTACTAATGAATGCGGGAGAAATAGGCGGAGATATTGAGAAAGATAAGGATGCCAGTATTACACGTAAATATAGATTGATGTTCAATAAATATGGTTTTGCTTATCCAGGTGTTACTCAAAAAGATGGGTTTGATCAGCTGGAATTAGGAGCGGAAGATGATATTACTCCTCTTGGAAAGACATTTTATGCTGCAGATAGTGTTTCTGCTCAACAAGAATGCTTTTTAAGGGGATTGATTGTACCAATGGAGAGATTGGATGATAATACTGTATTTTCTCCGTTACTATGGGTACTGTCTGTCATGTTAGAGATAGAAAAAAGAACAGGAGATACAAAGATTAATTTTATTGAATTTGCTACATATGTTCAGACCTCAAACCCATTAAACTGTGTTGAGGAAGTTGTTGATTCAATATTAGATTTGCGAGAGAAAAGAAAACAGGCAGAAAATAAAAAGAAATTCGACGCAGAAATCATTGAAAAGAGATATGAAAGATATTTGAAGCAAAAATCAAACTTTAAAGATTATGCAGATATGAATTTACGCTATCTAATATCATCAGGTATTGTTAAGCGAGCAGGAAGAGGAATTGCGTTGGTTCCAGAATATCATTCAATGGCAATTGAACTTATTAAAAATGTCACAAGTACGGAACCATTGAAAGAACGTTTAATCCGATTGTGTAATGGCGCTGATTTGCCAACAGACAATGAAGAAACAGCAGGTAAGGTTCTAAATGATCTTATTTCTGAACTTGACTATTATAATATCAAATATGTAATGCCAGACATTCCGTTGGATTCTGCAAAAAATATCAATCTAGTTCGAGCAAGTTTAAAGAAAGATATTGATAAATTCAAAGAAGAGCAATATGCAAAGCAACAGGCAAATGAGTGGCAAGAAATATATGAATATATGAACTTATTGATTGTGAATAATGGTAGAGAGAAAGAACTGGGTGAGGACAATATTATTAAAGTGCCAACATCCGAAGCTGCAGCATATCTGGAATGGACTTTGTGGAGAGCTTTTCTTGCTATTGATCATACAACGAACAAGCCATACGAATCCCGTGGATTTAGAATAGATCAAGATTATTTGCCAGTAGGTACTGCACCAGGCGGTGGACCGGATATGATCTTTGAATTTAATGATTACATAATTGTTGTTGAGGTTACTATGTCAACAAATTCAAGACAGGAAGCCATGGAGGGGGAACCGGTAAGACGGCATGTGGCAGATCTTGTAATGAGTAGTGATAAACCTGTGTATGGTGTGTTTGTAGCAAATAAAATAGATTCCAATACAGCAGAAACATTTCGTATTGGAGTATGGTACAATAATAATGACGAGAAATTAGCATTAAGAATTGTTCCATTTACATTGAGACAGTTTTCATATTACTTTAAGTTGATGTTTGAGAAAAATAAGGTGGAACCTGAATATTTCTTAGAATTATTTCATCAATGTTTTGACGCAAAGAATGGTAAAGAAGGTCCGGAATGGAAAAGTGAAATTGAAAATATTATAGTAAAGAGCAATTTCTAAAAAGAGACAGAAGGAGAAGACAAAAGTGGAATTAAACGCAGACAAGCAGCTTATTAGGAAGGTACTTAGCAATAAGAATAGATATAATATACCGAGATATCAGAGAGAATACTCATGGGAGCAAGATGAAACAAGTGAATATTTTAATGATATTTTAAAACAATTAAAGTTTGATAATGGAACAGTGCAAAGTGATGATTATTTCATGGGAAGTATATTATTAACAGGTGATTATAATTCGAGTGGAAAGCAATTAGATGTTGTTGATGGACAACAGAGACTTACTACTATTACAATTTTGTTGTCAGCATTAGCTGAAGCTTTCATAAAAATTAAAGAACCAGGGTTGTATGATATAGTGTGGGAATATATTATTGGAAAGGATGATAATGGAGATGAATATCCTATTCTATATAATGAAGTGCAATATCCGTATTTTCAGTATTACATACAAAGAAAACAACGTGAAAAAATCGAACCTACATGCGAAGAAGAAGATAGGATAAAAGATGCATTTGAATATTTTGAGAAATGTTTAGAAGAAGAAAATCTTAGAAAAATGATATCAATAATTGCACCTGAAAAAGATATCAAATTGTATTCGTACAAAGAATTGTTAAAAGGTATGAGGGATCAAATGTCAGACGGCGAATTACAATCGGGTGTAACAGCAAATTAATTTCCCGTCTGACACCTATCAGACCGCGCGGTCTTGCCTGTAACTGCACATTCTTATCAGCTTGACCGCACACACTCGTAGTC
>JAAYYM010000661.1 GCA_012515365.1 Clostridia bacterium | reverse complement strand
CTGCTGTATTAGAAATAGAATATCTCATTCCAGCGAAACCGGACTGGTAAATCAGGTCTACGATTAATTTCATTTCATGGATACATTCAAAGTATGCATTTCTTGGATCATAACCGGCTTCTGTTAATGTTTCAAAACCAGCCTGCATTAATGCACAAACACCACCACAAAGAACAGCCTGTTCCCCGAAAAGGTCTGTTTCTGTTTCTGTTCTGAATGTTGTTTCAAGAACACCTGCTCTTGCTCCACCAATTGCAAGTGCATAAGCAAGTGCCATATCCTGCGCTTTGCCTGTAGCATCCTGATGTACAGCGATAAGACATGGAACACCTTTTCCTGCCTGATATTCGCTTCTTACTGTATGACCAGGTCCTTTTGGAGCAATCATAGTAACGTCAACGTTTGCAGGTGGAACAATCTGTCCAAAGTGAATATTGAAACCATGAGCAAACATAAGCATATTACCTTCTTCAAGGTTTGGTTCAATATCTTTCTTGTATAAAGAAGCCTGTAATTCATCGTTAATAAGAATCATGATGATATCAGCTTTCTTAGCTGCTTCTGCAGCTGTGTATACTTCAAATCCCTGTGCTTCTGCTTTTGCCCAGGATTTTGAACCTTCATATAAACCAATAATGACGTGGCATCCGGATTCCTTTGCATTTAATGCATGTGCATGTCCCTGGCTGCCGTAGCCGATTACTGCGATTGTCTTGCCTTCTAATAAAGAAAGATTACAATCTTCCTGGTAAAAAATCTTTGCCATTTTCTTTTCCTCCGTTTTGACTATTTTCCTCTATAACTCAAGGGTTTCCATCCCTTAAAGTCCTTACTATGTAATAATACAATTCTGACAATTAGTCAAGATAAATAACATTTTCGATGCCTCGTGCAAGACCTGCAATACCCGTTCTTGCAAGTTCCAGAATTTCATATCCTTCCAAAAGCTTCAGGAACGCATCGATTTTTTCCTGATTACCTGTCAACTCAATAATTAAGCTTTCTGCTGCAACGTCAATAATTTTCGCTCTGAAAATATCGGCAACTGCAATCACACCCTGTCTGTTTTCAGCACTTGCACGCACTTTAATGAGTGCAAGTTCTCTATAAACACTGTCTTCCGGACATAACTCTTTAATATCACGTACATCCACAAGCTTTTCAACCTGCTTTTCAATCTGGTCAAGAATTTCATCATCACCGTTTGTCACAATGGTAATACGTGTAAATCTTGGATCTGCTGTAACACCGGCAGTAATACTTTCGATATTGTAGCCTCGTCTTGAAAACAGACCGGAGATTCTACTTAATGTACCGGATGTATTATCAACCAATATCTGAAATACTTTTTTCTGCATTGTTAACTCCTCTTTTCTCTATTTCGTTTATTCTCCTCATAAAATAAACGTGCCTCTATAAGCCGTATCAATCATTCTAGCATACAAACCTTTAATTTTCAACATCGATGCATTTAGACAATGCAAGAGTTCCTGTTCTTGCAATTTCAACGATGCTGATAGACGCCAGCATATTAATAAACAATTTAATCTTTTCAGGCTCATCACAAATCTGAATCATCAACGTACTTCTTGACATATCGATAATCTGAGCTTTCATAATCTCACAAATTTCCATAATATCACG
>JAAYYM010000660.1 GCA_012515365.1 Clostridia bacterium | reverse complement strand
TATCGAAACCAATATCATTGATGATAGATCTTAGAAGCCCTTTGTGAATATCTTCGCCGCTATGAAAGGGAATAACCGTAGTTCTTCCATCAGGATGCTGCATTATCATATGACTCCCACGTTGCCGTGTACAAATGAAACCAAGAGTTGTGAGAACCTTTACCACCTTCTTTGGGTCAGCAGGCTTCAACATCAACGATCTGAACTCCTACAAAAGATCGCAGTTCTTCTGCGGGTGGTGTGCCCTTAACATCAAGATACAACGCTATAGCTTCACGTATTCTCTCTAAGAGATCATCAAGACTTTGTGCCTGAGTATGACAACCAGGGAGAGATGGTACGGTTGCAACAAACCAACCGTCTTCATCCTTTTCGATAATGATATTGAATTGCATTTTCTCTAATATGTTTATTCTACTAATCTATCCATTTTCTGTTTCCCTCTTCTTAGATTTTCCGGTAAGGTAATTCTTACGGCTTCATCCCCTTCTTACCATGGTCGTATTGGAGTGGGGCCATCTGGATTGGATTTTTTGCTTTCTGTTCAATTCATTCAGAGAAAGTGTTTCTATGATCTGGTGCATCCTAGTGCAGGCATCAAGGATGTCCTTAAGAAACAAGATGAGGCCCGTTCTTATATACACAACTTCTGATAGGATAGGCGTTCTGAGTTCTGCCCTGATAGCACGTTCAGGAACAACATCGACAGACTGTCCGAATATTTTCTCAAGATAAATTTTCAGACCTGAGTTATCAAGAAGGCTGGCATCATCGCTGAAATCGACAAGAATGTCGATGTCACTTCCCGGTACTGCTTCGTCCCGGATGACTGAGTCAAAGATGCCAATCCGGGTGATATGATATTTCTGGATGATATAAGATCGTTTCTCTTTCAAGAGTGAGATGATCTCCTCCTTCTTTTTCATGAGATTCTCCTGATATACCTGATGACGAGAGAAATAATTTCTCATCAAATTAAGTGATGTACTCTTTTCATGGTTTTTTCACCTAATAAAACCTGGTTAAATCACGCAGCAGAACAGAGTTTATTGGCTTCAATCAATATTGTGGGCGATTATTTGTTTCAGATGAGTTAATAGTGACCTTAACTCGAGATCAACTTCATTGATTATTTTCTTTTTCCGAAGATTCTATTCTCCATCGGAAGTTTATGAATATTCCATCTTCAAATATTACATATTCGAGCTAGTAAGCGACCCATAATGAATGCAATAAACCCAGGTATTACAATAGTGACAACTCCGGGAAATGCTGAAAAGATCAGATTAAATATAAAGTTTCCAGCATCTGATGCATATTGTGAAGCTTTCCAATTTATATCGCTTAACCAAGATTCAGTAGTACACACTGTTAATAATGGGCCTATAAAGAAGAAAGATACAGGGAAATACAAACCTGTGACTTTGGCGATTATTGTATTATCTTTGATAATCACTCCAATAATTACCCCTATCAAGAACATGGAACACATAAAATAAAAGATCAAATCGAAAATAGTGAAAGATTTTAGAATTAGATATATCATAGGATTAATAGCATATATATACCAACCAATCAATCCGAGAGATATCATCCAAACAATAATAATAATCCATGTTTTTCTATTCTCTTTTTGTTTGGCCCTTTCTTGACACCTTTCTTTCTGATTCTCTAAGTATTCTTCTTTAGTTATAATTCCGGCTTTTAGGTAAGCTAGATCTTCCAAGTTATCATTTATCCTATTTAATTCCTTTAATTGCAGTATTTGTATCAGATCTTCTAATGGACTACTCATTTCAGCCCTCACAAATCTTCCATTATCTCATAAAAATGTCAAATCTTTATTGTAGGGTAATTTTTGTTTTCTTGTAAAATCAATCTATTCTTACAATTTACAAAAAATCATTAAAAATCTTCATAAATCTGATACAAGTGTATATAAAGTCGCAAATGAACATTCTGACTGTTTGATCTTGAACAGTCAAAACGCTGAAACTGAACACCCTAAACGCTCAGTTGAACACTTAATAAAAGTGCTGCTCTCATAATTTATATCATTTATACTGGATCATTATACCGTTGAACCAACTCTCCACAAAGGGGGGATACTTGCCTATTCCTCCGAGCCTATTACCTTCAGGGGGTTGGGTCCAAGGGAGGGAGGCAAAGTCCCTCCACCCATGATGTTTTTCTTCGAAGTTCTCTATAGAGAAACTCAAATGTGAAAATTGTTCAAATGAACGTTCAGGGTGGTCATTTTGTGCGGTCATAGTGTTTAGATCTAAGCGTTATAATCAGCATGTTCTCTCACAAAATATATCCTCTCTTAAAGTCAACGAAGAGTAGATTCAATCCAAAAGGGATTCAAATTATTATCATTGTAGAATTTTCATTCATCTCCTCTTCTTTGTGTCTATATCTCTCT
>JAAYYM010000659.1 GCA_012515365.1 Clostridia bacterium | reverse complement strand
TGGAAAATATATACCAGAAGTAATATACTCCCACCACAATACATATCGGGAGACAGTGTTGTAGAGAGAAGTATCATAGGAGAAGGCTCTAGTATTTATGGAAAGATCTATAATTCTGTGATCGGATGTGGCGTGACGATCGGAAAAGATACTGTTGTCAGGGACTCTATCATCATGAATGAGGTCGAGATCGGAGATCACGTTGAGCTGAACAAGGCTATCATCGCCGAAAACGTAGTGATACGTGACGGTGCACGTCTTGGTATCGGTGAAGAAGTCGAAAATGAGACAGATCCACATATTTATGCACACGGCATAGTAACGGTGGGAGAACATTCTGTCATTCCGGAAGGAATTACAATAGGTAAAAATACAGTTGTATCCGGAAAGACTGTCGCATCAGATTACACAGATGCTACACTTCCAAGTGGAAAATCTTTTATTAAGGCAGGTGAGACATCATGAGGGCAATAGGAATTGTACTGGCAGGTGGAAATAGTTTTAGAATGAAGGAGCTTTCTAAGAAACGTGCAATATCTGCTATGCCTGTAGCAGGAAGTTATAGAAGTATTGATTTTGCACTGAGTAATATGAGCAATTCTCATATTCAGAAGGTAGCGGTTTTTACGCAATATAATGCAAGAAGTCTAAATGAACATTTAAGCTCCTCAAAATGGTGGGATTTTGGACGTAAGCAAGGTGGTCTGTTTGTATTTACACCGACTGTGACACAGGAAAATAACTCTTGGTACCGCGGTACTGCAGATGCTATTTACCAGAACTTAAGCTTTTTAAGAAGCTCCCATGAACCCTATGTGGTAATCGCATCCGGTGATGGTATCTATAAAATGGATTACAATAAGGTACTCGAATATCATATTGAGAAGAAAGCAGACATTACAGTTGTATGTAAGGACATTGATGCCACTGAGGATGTAGAACGTTTTGGAATTGTCAAAATGAACGAGGACTGCAGAATCGAAGAGTTTGAAGAAAAACCGATGATTGCACGTTCTAATACGATATCATGTGGGATCTATGTGATCCGAAGACGTCAGCTGATCGAACTGATCGAGAAATGTGCAGAGGAAGACCGGCATGATTTTGTAAGGGATGTCCTGATTCGTTATAAAAATATGAAGCGGATATATGCATACAAAACAAAAGAATATTGGAGCAATATTGCCTCAGTTGATGATTATTTCAGAACGAACATGGACTTTTTAAAGCCAGAAACCAGAGACTATTTCTTTAAGCAGTATCCGGATGTCTACTCAAAGGTTGATGATCTTCCTCCTGCAAAATATAATGTGGGTGCGAATATCAAAAACAGTCTGATCTCGAGCGGATGTATTGTAAATGGATCAGTGGAGGATTCCATCTTATTTAAACAGGTCTTTGTTGGAAACAACTGTTATATCAAAAATTCTATTATTCTTAATGATGTTTACATCGGTGATAATACGCATATTGAAAACTGTATTGTAGAGAGTCGTGATACAATCAGGGCAAATTCGTATTATTGCGGTGAAGATGACATTAAGATTGTATTAGAAAAAAATGAAAGGTATGTACTGTAAATGCAGCAAGGCAGGTAATCAATGTAGCTAATATGGGAAGGGAGAAGGACACAATGAAAATTACAGATGTACGCGTGAGAAAAGTTGCTAAAGAAGGTAAAATGAAAGCGGTTGTTTCAATTACACTGGATGATGAATTTGTTGTTCATGATATTAAGGTAATTGAAGGTGAAAAAGGTTTGTTTATTGCTATGCCAAGTAGAAAAGCATCTGACGGAGAGTATCGGGATATAGCTCATCCGATTAATTCAAATACCAGAGAGACCATTCAGAAGATCATTCTGGAAAGCTACGAGAAAGTATTATTGGAAGATCAGTCGGAGGAATAATTCCCCCATTTGTAGGTGGATACCACAAAGAGTCACCGTGCTCTTTGTGGTATTTTTGTTCTCATTTGCTTGCAGTTAAAAAGAAATGTTGATACAATGGCTTTGCAAGTGATCAATCAAGATTTAGGAGAATGATTATGTATATCATTGTTGGATTGGGGAACCCCAAAACAGAATATAAAAACACGAGACATAATGCAGGCTTTGATGTCATAGATGTATTAGCAGATCAATATGATATAGTAACGGATTTTAAGAAGCATATGGCGTTTTGCGGCAAAGGGTATATCGAAGGTGAACGCGTTGTGCTTGCCATGCCACAGACCTATATGAATTTAAGTGGAGAGAGTGTCAGGGCACTGGTGGACTTTTATAAAATCGATGTGGAGCGGGAATTGATCGTTATTTATGATGACATCAGTCTGGATGTGGGGCAGATCCGTATACGAAAAAAAGGGAGTGCCGGCGGACATAATGGCATGAAAAATATTATTATGCATCTGAAAACAGAACAGTTTATGAGAATCAGAGTCGGAGTTGGTGATAAACCAAAGGGATATGATCTGGCGGATTATGTACTTGGACATTTTTCGGCTTCAGAACGAGAATTGATGGATACTGCTTTTATTAATGCGACACAGGCCATAAAAACCATCATTACGGAGAATGTGGATGTAGCAATGAATCGTTTCAATTCTATCAGGGGAGAAAAGGAGTAATAACGTGGAGGCATTATTAGAACCTCTTAGACAGCTTGCTGAGTATGAAGAAATCAATAAAAAACTGAAAAAGAGGCAGATTATAGAGGTCACCAGCTGTGTGGATCCTCAAAAACTGCATTTGATCTATGGACTTAGCGATGGTTTTACATATAAAATCATCGTTACTTTTAATGAGCAAAAAGCAAAAGAAATCTGTGAGGATTACAAATTTTATGATAAGAATGTTTGCTTTTATCCGGCAAAAGACTTGATCTTTTATCAGGCAGACATCCATGGAAATCTGATCACAAAACAAAGAATGAATTGTTTGAAAGAAATCATGCGGGGAGAGCCGATGACGATCGTTACGACGATTGATGCATTCATGGAACATACGATATCAGTAGCGTATATGAAGCAGTTTATTTTGACTCTTTCTAAGGGCGATGTTGTTGATTTGGATGATCTTTCAAGGAAGCTTACGGCACTTGGGTATGAGCGGATGAGTCAGGTTGAGACTTCCGGACAATTCAGCATACGTGGGGGCATTGTCGACATTTTTCCTTTGACAGAGGATAATCCGGTACGTATGGAATTATGGGGAGATGAGATCGATTCCATTCGTATTTTTGATGTAATCAGTCAGCGATCTGTAGATGTAACAGAGAATCTGGTTATTTATCCGGCAACGGAGACAATTTTATCAAAGGAACAGATCGAAGCTGGGATCAAAAGGATAGAGGCAGATGCAAAGAAGGCATCTAAAAAACTGCGTGATGAATTCAAGACAGAACAGGCACACCGAATGATGGAACTTGCTAATTCTGTTAAGGAACAGATGTTGGAGCTTGGCAGTGGCGGTAATATGGAAGGTTTTTTAGACTACTTTTATGAGGAACCGGTTTCTTTTCTTCAGTATTTTTCTGAGGAAAAAGCTGACAGTATGATCTTTTTGGATGAACCGGTCAGGATCATGGAGAAGGCTTCCGTAGTCGAAGAAGAATTCAGAGAGAGTATGAGCAATCGACTGGAGAAGGGATATCTCCTCCCGGGACAGATGAATATTCTTTATTCAAAGGAAAAGATATTTGCCCTGTTATCAAAGTGCAGGGTTGTCACGCTTGCAACCTTAATGACCAAACAGAGTATCTTAAAACCTGATGCGAAATATGATATTAATGTAAAGGCAATGAATTCTTATAATAATAGTTTTGAATCTTTGGTTACAGATTTGAAGCGATATCGTAAGAATGGATTCCGTATCCTTCTTTTGTCTGGTTCAAGGACGAGGTCTAAGCGTCTGACGCAAGATCTGACTGATCAGGGACTGCTTGCATTTTATACGGAGGATATGGATCATGAGATAGAGTCAGGACAGATCATGGTTACATATGGACGGATCCGACAGGGATATGAGTATCCATTTGCAAAGTTTGTAGTCATATCTGAGAGTGATATTTTTACAAGTGAGAAGAAGCGCCATAAGAAAAGAAAAACTTATGAGGGACAGAAAATACAAAGCTTTACAGAGCTGACTGTAGGGGATTATGTCGTTCATGAGGATCATGGACTTGGTATTTATCAGGGAATTGAACAAGTCGTAGTAGATAAAGTAACAAAGGATTATATCAAGATTGAATACAGAGATCATGGAAATCTCTATATTCCGGCCACACGCCTTGATATGATACAAAAATATGCGTCTAAGGACAGTCGCAAACCTAAGTTGAATAAATTAGGCGGAACAGAGTGGGTCAAAACAAAGAGCAGAGTCAAGGCTGCAGTAGATGAGATTGCGACAGATCTGGTGGAACTATATGCATCACGATATGAGCAAAATGGATATGTTTATGGTCCTGATACGGTATGGCAGACGGAATTTGAAGAGCTTTTTCCGTTTGAAGAGACTGAGGATCAGCTTTTGGCGATCGAAGCGACAAAGCGTGATATGGAAAGCAGTAAGATCATGGACCGCCTGATCTGTGGAGATGTCGGATATGGAAAAACAGAAATTGCAATACGTGCTGCATTTAAAGCAGTGCAAGAGGGAAAACAGGTTGTGTATTTAGTTCCTACGACAATTTTGGCACAACAGCATTATCATACATTTGTACAAAGAATGAAAGATTATCCGGTCAGAATCGAGCTGATGTCACGTTTTCGCACTGCGTCTGAACAGAAGGCGACAGCAGAGGATTTGAAGAAGGGTATTGTGGATATTGTAATAGGTACGCACCGGGTTTTGTCAGCTGATGTAGGCTTTAAGGATTTGGGACTTTTGATCATAGACGAGGAGCAGCGCTTTGGCGTGAAGCATAAAGAGAAGATCAAGAAATTGAAATCTAGTGTTGATGTCATGACGTTAACCGCTACGCCAATCCCCCGTACTCTTCATATGAGTTTGGTCGGTATCCGGGATATGAGCGTATTGGAGGAGCCTCCGATGGATCGTATGCCGATCCAGACATTTGTCATGGAATATAATGAAGAAATGGTAAGAGAAGCTATCAGCAGAGAGCTTGGCCGAGGCGGACAAGTTTTTTATGTGCATAACAGGATCAATACGATTGCTGATATTACAGCCGTGATCCGTAAACTGGTGCCGGAGGCTACTGTGGCGTATGCACATGGACAGATGAAAGAACATGAGCTCGAGCGTATCATGTATGACTTCATCAATCAAGATATTGATGTGCTGGTCACAACTACAATCATTGAGACAGGACTGGATATTTCAAATGTAAATACGATGATCATTCATGATTCTGATCAGATGGGACTGTCACAGCTTTATCAGCTGCGTGGAAGAGTTGGACGCTCTAACAGGACTGCATATGCATTTTTGATGTATCGGCGCAATAAGATGTTGAAAGAAGTAGCAGAAAAGCGTTTACAGGCAATCAGGGAGTTTACGGATCTGGGAAGTGGATTTAAGATTGCGATGCGTGACCTTGAGATACGTGGTGCCGGAAATCTGCTAGGTGAAAAACAGAGCGGACATATGGAGGCAGTGGGGTACGATTTATACTGCAAGATGTTGAATGAAGCTGTCAAACGAAAGAAAGGACAACAGACAGAGGAAACTTATCTGACGTCTGTTGATATGAATGTAGATGCATTTATTCCAGGCAGCTATATCGTAAATGAGTATCAGAAGATTGATATTTACAAGAGAATAGCAAGTATTGAGAATGAACAGGAAAAAGAGGATATCACAGAGGAACTAAATGATCGATTTGGCACGATACCAAAGCCGGTTCTGAATCTTTTAGAAATAGCATATCTGCGTGTACTGGCTTCTAAGGTGTTTGTTACAGAAATCGAAGGCAAGGACGATACGATCAAATTCAGTGTTTATGAGAGAGCGGAATATGATAATGAGAGTATACCGAAACTGCTTTCACTTTACCATGGTGATCTTGTACTAAAGGCAGTGGCAAAACCCTATTTTCTCTATCATTTAAGAAAACGTTTTCATGATGATGGAGAACAGATGCTTCTGGCTGCGAAAACGATTCTTACAGATATGCAAAAACTATTGATCAGTACGAATTAAGCGCGAACTAATGGAAAAAAGCCTATACAAAAGTAAAAATGTGATATATAATAATGCGTGAACAAAAAAGAGTTTTTTTAAATAGAAAGGATGGAAATTATGTCATTAGTAACAACTACTGAAATGTTTAAGAAAGCATATGACGGCGGATACGCTATCGGCGCTTTCAATGTAAACAACATGGAAATCGTTCAGGGTATTACAGAAGCAGCAGGAGAACTGAATAGTCCTGTAATCCTTCAGGTATCAAAGGGTGCTCGTGCTTATGCGAACCACACATACCTTGTAAAGCTGGTTGAGGCTGCTGTAGCAGAAAATCCTCAGATTCCGATCGCTCTTCATTTAGATCACGGCGACAGCTTCGAACTTTGCAAATCTTGTATCGACGGTGGATTCACATCTGTTATGATCGATGCTTCCTCTAAATCATTTGAGGACAATGTAGCTCTTACAAAACAGGTTGTTGAGTATGCACATGCTCATGGTGTTGTTGTAGAAGCAGAACTTGGAACTTTAGCAGGTATCGAAGATGAAGTTGTTGTAGAAGCAGGCAGCGAAAGCTATACACGTCCTGAAGAGGTAGAAGAGTTTGTTGATAAGACAGGCTGTGATTCCCTTGCAATTGCAATCGGAACTTCTCATGGTGCATATAAGTTTACTGCTGATCAGTGTACACGTAATGCAGATGGTATCCTTGTTCCACCTCCACTTCGTTTCGACGTTCTGGAAGAGTGTATCAAGAGACTTCCTGGTTTCCCAATCGTACTTCATGGATCATCTTCAGTTCCTCAGGAATTTGTAACGATGGTTAACCAGTATGGCGGAAATATGCCAAATGCTGTTGGTATTCCTGAAGATCAGCTGCGTAAAGCTGCAGAGCTTGCTGTATGTAAGATCAACATCGATTCAGATATCCGTCTTGCAATGACAGGTAACATTCGTAAATACTTTGCAGAGCATCCAGATCATTTTGATCCACGCCAGTACTTAAAACCTGCTCGTCAGGCTGTTAAGGACATGGTTGCTCACAAGATCGTGAATGTACTTGGTTCAAATGGCAAGGCTTAATTAAGTAAATTGATGAAAGCAGAGCTTGAGTAACATCAGGCTCTGTTTTTAGCATACGAAAGGATAAAACAGAAACATGAATACGGAACTGGTAATTTTGCTTTTTATCATTGGTTTGATCTTAATTGTTAAAGGAGGAGATTTCTTTGTCGATGCTGCGGTATGGATCGCTAAAGTATCCGGAATCCCAAATTTTATCATTGGTGCGACAATTGTAAGTATTGCGACCACGATGCCTGAACTCATTGTATCATTATTGGCAGCCGGAAAAGGCAGTGTTGATATGGCAGCCGGTAATGCTGTTGGATCGGTAACAGTGAATACAGCTATGATCATGGGTATTTCTATTCTATTTATGCCTGCAATTGTGAAAAGGAGTCAGATGGCAGTTAAAATGCTCCTGATGTGCGCTTCTATTGCAGTGCTGTGGATCTTTTCCTTTAATGCATCTTTATCGATTGTTGAAAGTATCATCATGATTTGTTTTTATCTCTTCTTTATCTGGGAAAATGTCAGAACTACCAAACAGGGAATGTCATCTGATCAGGAAAAGGAAGAAGAAAAAGAGAAGATTGACAGGAGAACAGTCGTAGTCAATGCAGTAAAATTTATCCTAGGTGTTGTAGGCATTGTATGGGGTGCTGACTTGCTGGTAGATAATGCCTGCATTTTAGCAAGGAATTTTGGCATACCGGAGAGCATCATCGGCGTGACCATTATTTCAGTAGGAACTTCATTGCCTGAACTGGTTACGACCATTACCGCGATTGTGAAGAAGCAGTCTTCTTTATCGGTTGGCAATATTATCGGGGCTAATATCATTGATCTGGCTGTGATCTTACCCATGTGTTCGATTGTATCCGGTAAGTCTCTGCCTGTTTCTGCACAAATGTCAGGACTTGATATGCCGATGTGTCTGGTGGTATGCCTGATTGCGGTGATACCGGCTTTGTTCATGAAACGCTTTACAAAAATTCAAGGTGGAATTTTACTGGCTGTTTATGCATCGTAGGGTAAAGTTTTTGTAGGAAAATAAATAGAAAAAATAGAAAGCACCTGATTCCTGTGTTAGGATTGAAGTTGACTAGACAAAAATCCAAGGAGGGTGCTTTCATGATTACAAGTTTACAACAT
>JAAYYM010000658.1 GCA_012515365.1 Clostridia bacterium | reverse complement strand
ATGTTGTAAACTTGTAATCATGAAAGCACCCTCCTTGGATTTTTGTCTAGTCAACTTCAATCCTAACACAGGAATCAGGTGCTTTCTATTTTTTCTATTTATTTTCCTACAAAAACTTTACCCTACGTTCATGCATTCTGATTCATACTTTACTAATACCTTTCTTTTCGTTAAAATAGAACTACTATCATTAATAATAGTAGAAAGGATGTATTAATTATGGCTCAAAACCCTATTGTTACAATTACCATGAAAAATGGTGATGTCATGAAAGCGGAGCTTTATCCGGAAATCGCACCAAATACTGTTCATAATTTCATCAGTCTGATCAAAAAAGGATTCTATGATAACCTGATTTTCCATCGTGTTATTAATGGTTTCATGATCCAGGGCGGGTGTCCGTCAGGTACCGGTTATGACGGTCCCGGTTATCAGATTAAGGGAGAATTTTCACATAACAATTTTAAAAACGACCTCTTACATGAACCAGGCGTTTTATCAATGGCGCGAAGTGCTCATCCTGATTCTGCCGGTTCACAATTCTTCATCATGCATAAGAATTCTCCTCATTTAAATGGAGAATACGCTGCATTTGGAAAGGTTACAGAAGGACTTGATATCGTAAATAAAATAGCTTCTACAGCTGTAGATTATAACGATCGTCCAATTGATGAACAGAGAATTGAATCAATGAGTGTGGAGACATTCGGCGTTGATTATCCGGAGCCTGAAAAAGCTTAAATACGTAATATATCCGATCTTGTCGTTCATGGATTGTTCATATTCTATTAAATAAACTTTCATTTACATAACATTGTTTATACATGAATCTAAACTATACTAATATCATAAGATAAAGAACTAATTACATCGACAATTTCGTAGTAGTAATATTACTATTTAAATACTTTTTCATAATAATGCCAAGTGACCAAGTCGCTTGGCATCCTCCCTTTTCAGGGGAGAATATTTTTTTCTTGACGCATATTCAATTCTTCGATAGAATAGTAATAGTCATAGGGGACGTATTTTACGTTCCCTTTATTTTATTATTACTTATAAGGGAGGAAGAAAGAAACTATCATGCAAAATTTTATTAATGTAGTTACTAAAGTAAATAGTATTCTTAACAACTTTATCTGGGGACCGATCATGCTGGCGCTTTTTCTGCTTGTCGGATTAATGTTTACGATTCGGACACATGCTTTTCAAATTACAAAATTCAAATACTGGATCAATGTTACTTTCCTGCAGATCTTCAAAAACAAAAAGGTACTGCGTACAGATGACAAACATTCCATTTCACAGTTTCAGTCTTTGTGTACAGCACTTGCTGCAACAATCGGTACCGGTAATATCGCCGGAGTAGCAACAGCGATAGCATCCGGAGGTCCTGGCGCTGTATTCTGGATGTGGCTTTCCGCATTTCTCGGAATGATGACAAATTATGCTGAGAATACACTAGGTATTAAATACCGTTATAAAAATGAGCGTGGTGACTGGATCGGCGGTGCTATGATCTACATAGAGAAAGGACTTGGCTGGAAATGGCTGGCTGTTATTTTCTCAATCTTCTGCGGTCTCGCTTCATTTGGTATCGGTAATATGACTCAGGTTAATTCAATAGCAAGCGGACTGAAAACTTCGTTCAATGTTGATCCGACGATTACGGCACTGATACTGATGCTGTTTGTGTCACTGGTTATCATTGGCGGTATCAAACGTATCGCAAGTGTTACTGAAAAAATTGTTCCTTTTATGGCAGTTCTTTATATTCTTGGCGGTTTATTTGTAATTATAATGAATGCAAATCAAATACCAAATGCATTCCGCATGATTTTTGCAGAAGCATTTAACTTCCGCGCAATGGGTGGTGGTGTACTTGGTTACGGTATTGCACTTGCTATGAGAAAAGGTATCTCACGTGGTGTATTTTCAAATGAAGCTGGTCTTGGTTCTTCTGTAATGGTTCACTCCGCTTCAGATGTTAAAGAACCGGTCATTCAGGGCATGTGGGGTATTTTTGAAGTGTTTGCTGATACAATTATTGTATGTACCATCACAGCTCTTACTATCCTGACAAGCGGTGTATATAACATGGATGTCTACCTTGATAACATTAAAAACGGGATTGAAAATGTAAGCGGAACTGCTCTTACAAGTGCTGCCTTCTCAACCACGATTCCTTATGGTGGTGAGTTTGTTGCCATTTCCATCATGCTGTTTGCCTTCTCAACAGTTCTCGGATGGTCCTATTACGGCGAGCGTGCAATCGAGTATCTCTTTGGAATCAAAGCAATTCTCCCATATAAAATTATTTTTACATGTGTGATTTTCCTTGGATGTAATGCTTCACTTGATCTTGTCTGGGATATTTCAGATACGCTTAACGGCTTCATGGCAGTTCCCAACCTGATCGCTGTTACACTGCTCTCAGGTCAGGTCATCACCATGACAAAAGAATATATTGAACGTGTTAAGAGTGGAAAAGAAAACATTAACGGAGAAGATATTAATTAGTTTTTATTTTGTGGGGTAATGATACGCAGGGCCTGTTTATGATTACGGATCAGAACATGGTCCTGATTACCTCCAAATTCTCCATCCAGAGTCCATGGTATTTTATTGTTTGTCTGAATGGCTAATTCCTTTGCTTTAAAGCTGTACATATATCTTTCATCTGTTTCTCTGGCGATCAGCGCCGTCATAATGCCTTGCATCTCTAAAGGATTGGCAGGCTTCTTGATCAATGTCACTTCAAAAACACCATCATCCAGTTCTACATGCTTTCCTGTAATACTTTTAAATCCACCAACTGAATAGGAATTTGTTATCATTCCAAATACAAATTCTTCATCTATGACTTGATCATCATATTCAATATGCATATGGCAGGATTGATTGACATCCGGCAGACGTTTCATCCCCTCTAAAAGATAAGCCATGTGACCAAGTACATTCTTTACTTCCTGTTTTGTTCCATAAGAAACATCCGTAAAAATTCCAAATGCAGCGATATATACAAATACGTCATCATTAAAAGATCCTATATCACAGGCAAACTGATGATTTTGAATAATCAGTTCTGTTGCCTTCCTTACAGAAAACGGGATTTTAAGACTTTTTGCAAAATCATTTGTGCTTCCTGACGGAATGTATCCGATTGGTGCCTTGCAATCGCATTTCATCATTCCTGTAACGACCTCATCTAAGGTTCCATCTCCACCACTACAGACAAGCAGATCGTAATCCCTGGCGCGTTCTTTTGCAATCAAAATCGCATCTTTTGGCCCTAGCGTCGGGGCAACAGTAACTTCATAACCGGCTATCGTAAATCGATTTATGATTTCCATAATTCTATTCTTTATCAAACCTTTTCCTGCCTGAGGATTTACAATAAATAAAAGCTTCTTACTATTCATGATTCAGCCCTCCGCTCAAGTTTACTTCTTGTTTTTCTATTACACTTGCAGTCATATGTAAAAGCACTATAGAAAAAATCTGAATGATGAAACATTTTAGTATTTCCGGAAGATACGTCAGATCATTAAAATATAAATCTGAAATAATATTATTGGCATGTATGTACCAATAGACCGGCATAAATACCGCTATTGTTTTTGCTGATTTTCCCAATAAGTATTGTGGAACAAATACTCCGGACAAAAAGCAGACCGCAATGATCAATACTGTAATGATCATGCCTATATGCTTTCTGTTCTTACATATTTTTGCTACAACGTTTGACAATTCCAACCCGACAAAAGAAAGAAGGATCATATTGATTATCATAAAAATATATTCTGCACGCCAGTAATTTATTCCGAATATACAAAAAGAAAGAAGAATCTGTACAAAACATAAAACAAACGACATCAAAAGCCCTATTGCATAAAATGATGCTCTGATTTGCTTATTGCTGACTGGTGCACTCATGATTCTTCTCTTTAAATCACCTTGATCAAACGTATATAAAAGCAGCGCCATTTCCGTAGCGAGGACACTTAGTGTAGAAAATGCGACCAGACTGAAGTAATAGGTATGCCGGTCATATTCGTTATATGCCTGAAAAGAAGTTTTCATCATATCATCATCCAGATATCGTTCCTGTATAAACTGATACTGTTTAAGCATATTCTGATTCCTCATATCGGCAAGCTTTTGATAAGAACATGTCATAATGACAATAAAACTATACACGGTCATGCCATAAATGAGAATCATCTTTATTTTGCTTTTCAGTACTTTTAAATAAACACTTAAATACGTCATTTTTCTCCCCTATACTAATATATAGAACAAATAGATAAACATCATAATAAATAAAAACAGAGCCAGCAATGTACATACGCAGGTATCTGCAAGTGCAAGACCCACCATCGATTTAGGCGAAGACATAATCCTGTCACTCATACTTTTTCTATTGAGTCTCATTGTGATTGCTACCATACAAACTACAAACAGGATTGATAAAATTGTGACAAAAACCAATACATAATATTTACGTACCAGTAAAAATGGACTGTTTTCCTTTTGTTCAATTTCTCGAATAAGAGTCTCTCTGACTTCTGACATCGGGATATGATTGATATAAGCATCCAGATAGGCCATCGCCTTAATCTGCTGTTTATCACATTTTTGAGCTATAAGTTCTGTTCTCTTACCGATTTTTGCATAAGCTACAATACTTCCTGCCTGGAGATATTTTTCCGCCATCTCCTGAGACAGCACATGTTCCTTATATTCGTAAGGATCAAAAATAGATTCTTTTGTAATATGTTCTGTGTCATCGTATACAATTCCGATTGGTATCTGATCCTGTTCAACTGTTTCAAATTCATTTTTTTCTGATATAAAGTATAGCGTTGACAGCAAGATTGGAAGAAAACAGGACCAGAAGATCACACCCTTCATTTTGACCAGACACTTAATACGATAATAAATGATCTCCAAAATAATCAGAGCTCCCTTCCTGTTATTTCCCAAAACACATCTCTTAGCATAGGTGTTTCCGAATATACTTTTCCAAATGGAATATGATTATTTTCAAGATAATGCAGGATATTTGCAAGATTATTTCTTCGTTTTTCTGATTTTACCACTAGCTCTGTTCCCAGATAATTTGCATAAACAACACCCTTCATTTTGCTGATTTCCTCAACATCCTGCATGTCCATGCGAAAGACCTCGATTGTTACTTTTTCTCCTACAGAAATCAATTCTTTTAGTTCCTCAACCGTAGCTGTAACAACGACCTTTCCTTTATCTATGATGCAGATGCGTTTACAGAAAAGTCCCATTTCCTCTATGTTTTTTGATGCAAAAATGATAGTTGAACCTTCCTCATTGAGCTTTCTAAGTGCATGAATCATACATTCCTTTGTTTCACTTTCACATCCATTAAAAGGTTCATCAACAATGATCACTTCTGGTCTTTGGACGATTCCACATGCCATATTCAATTTGCGCAGATAATGATAATCCAGTTTACCGGGATAAAGTTTTACGACATCATCCAGTGCCAACTCCTTGAGGATCTGTTCGGTCAACTGTCTTCTTTTTTCTTTTTCCTTGATATATAAACTACAAAAATAATCAATGTTTTCATAAACAGTCAAAGCATTCAGAATAGAAATTTCCTGTGGAACAAATCCCATTTTCTGCTTTCTTTCTATATCGTTTTTCACTAAAGGTCTGTCAAAAACAGTGATTTCCCCTTTATCAAAGTCCTCTAATCCTAACAGGCATCTGATCAAAGTCGATTTACCTGCACCATCCGATCCAAGCAGTCCGATAAATTCACCAGGTGCAATTCTTAAATTGAAATGATCTAAAACAAGATTATTCTCATACCGTTTCACTAAATCTACTATTTGAATTGACATTTTTCTCTCCATACTAACTTTTCATTTTTAGATTATATGGTATAATTATAGTGCACATCCTACACGGAGTGCTATCAAATGCGAAGCTTATGATATAATCATATCATATCATTGCTAAATGTAAAACCACAGGAGGTGCTGTTTTTGACAAATTTTCTTAATCGTTTAATATTGATGCTGGCCTGTCTTGCACTTGCTGTTTATCTGACTGATTCAGTGAACATCGTAATTCCGACCTTTATTGTTGTTTTGCTGTCTCTTGCATCCCAATTAGTCAATAAATCTTATTTACTATTATCCTTTATATTCTATTTTTATTATGCTGCTGTTTTTCACCCTTGATGTTATTCCTTCTTCCGGTGATCAGCTATGAATTATTCAAAGAAAAATATCAAGTCTTTTTTTTCCTGGTATGTATCCCTATGCTCATTCAGCTGCAAAGCCTAAAGGGCATTCAGTATCTGTTAATCATTACACTCTGTATTTTATCTTATATACTGAAATATAATATCACAACACTTAAGGATTATCAGCAAAACTATATTAAACTGCGAGACGAGACAGCCGGTATGGCTGATCTGCTTGAGAAGAAAAATAAAGATCTGCTTGAGAAGCAGGATTATGAAGTTAATCTTGCAACCTTAAATGAACGTAATCGTATCGCACGTGAAATTCATGATAATGTCGGACATATGCTTTCACGTTCAATCCTTCAGGTCGGGGCACTCATAGCTATCACAAAAGATGATATGATCAAAGAAGCTCTTGCAGGAGTCAAAGACTCTCTTACTGATGGAATGGACAGCATCCGGAACAGTATTCATAATATTCACGATGAATCTATTGACTTAAAAACAAAGCTAGATGCATTGGTTCATGAGTTTAAATTCTGTAGTGTTTATTTAGATTATAATATTGTTAACGACTTTACAACAAAAGAAAAATACTCTATTCTATATATAGTAAAAGAGGCACTCAATAACGTGATGAAGCATTCGAATGCGACACGCGTCACGATATCGATCATGGAGCATCCTAGTCTGTATCAGATTGTTATTACAGATAATGGGACAAATATCAAAGAAACCGCTTCTGACAATTCCGGATCTATGGGATTAAATAGTATGCGCGAGCGTATAGAATCCATCACCGGAACGTTTCATATCAGCAAGGATAATGGATTTCAGATCTTTATTTCGATACCAAAGGGGGAAAAAAACACAAATGAAAATACTACTGGTAGATGATGATAAAATAGTATGTCAGGCCTTAAAGACAATCTTAGAGGCGGAAGAAGACATAGAAGTTCCCGCAATTGGTAATGACGGAACTGAAGCAATCACTCTGTACTTCAAACATAAACCAGACATACTGCTCATGGATATCCGCATGAAGACGATGACCGGAATCATGGCCGGACAGCAGATCATAGAAAAAGATCCTGAAGCAAAAATCCTTTACCTGACTACCTTTGCTGACAATGAATACATCATTGATGCCTTAAAGCTTGGTGCAAAGGGATATTTGCTGAAACAAGACTTTGAAAGCATCGTTCCTTCCATATACGCAGTAAAAAAAGGACAACGAGTATTTGGAGACGAGATCATCAGCAAGATTCCGGGAATGATGGTCGACTCATCAACAAACTCCTTTGAAGAATATGGTCTGACAGAAAAAGAAATTGATATCATAACTTTGATTGCCGATGGATTGAGTAATAAAGAAATTGCCAACAGCAGTTTCCTAAGTGAAGGAACGGTACGTAACTATATCAGCACGATCCTTGAGAAACTGAATTTGCGAGATCGTACTCAGCTGGCTATTTTCTACTATAAAAAATGCATTTAACTTAAACAGAGTGACAGGGTATGTGCTTCAATTAATGAAATACATACCCTGTCACTCTATTCAATCACAATTCCTATTTTCCCTCTAAATATGCTTCAATTCCCTCTATCGCAGCACTCTCATCTGTACCATCTGCTGATACAGTAACGACTTCACCGTTTGCCATACCAAGTGACATCATTCCCATAATGCTTTTTGCATTTACCCTTTTTTCTTCCGCTTCAATGTAAATAGCACTTTCATACTGGCTTGCAACCTGTACCAACAAAGCTACCGGTCTTGCCTCCAGTCCATTTTCTAACTTAATAGTGATGGGTTTTTTCATCATATTACTACTCCTCCTTTTTACCTCTGCATCTGCTCGCAATTTCGCTTATTTTTCTAAGCCTATGATTAACTCCTGATTTTCCGACAACAGGAGTCAGCATTTCCCCCAATTCTAAAAGTGATGCATTTGGATATTCCAACCGTGTCTGTGCAATATCACGAAGGATAATGGGAAGATTTTTGAACTCACCAATATCGATCAAATATTGAATATCCTCTAATTGTTTGACTGCTGCCGATACTGTTTTTCCAATATTGGCAGTCTCACAATTGACCCTTCTGTTTACAGAATTACGTACCTCTTTTACGATACGCATATTCTCTAAATCCATCAATGCAATATGTGCTCCCATAAGTCCCAGCAATTCTACAATCTGCGCGCCTTCTTTAATGTATACAACATGATACTTCTTTCTTTTGACAATTTTCGCATCTAACAGAAAAAAGTTAATCATATCTTTGATCAGTTCTGCCTTCTCACAATCAGAACATACAATTTCAAAATGATATGATTTCTCAGGATCGCTGATAGAACCAGCCGACAAGAACATCGTGCGAATAAATGCCTTCTTGCAGCAAGCCTTTTGAACAATAACCGGATGAACGTATCCTTTTTCTACAAGAACTTCTTTTTTTTCATTCAGATATTTCATCGCTTTCAGTATACGAATAACATCATTCTGATTTATAATACGGATCAGATAAACTCGTGAAGTTTGTTGTTTTACATGCATTCGTACGCTGACATCCGTATATATATTAAATGTTTTTTTAATAGTTGTAAAGGCTTTTCGGGCAATAATCGGATTTTCAGTTTGTATCTCTAGGTAATAATCTCCCTGCGCATCTGCCTCTATTCTGCCACAGGAACAAAGCATTGCTGCTAACTCTGCTATCTGGCAATGTCTTGTCTGGCAGTTTACCTTAGCCAGTTCGGCTTTTACGGTTCCGGAAAAAGACATCTCTTTCACCTCTAAAGCTTTCTTAATGAGTCTTTCATAATATCCTTATGCTCTATCTTAAGTCCATAATTTCCTTTATTCTTAAGTCTGGTAAAAAGCTGATTAGCTAATGTAACACTCCTGTGTTTTCCACCTGTACATCCGATTGAAATGACAAGTTGGTTTTTCCCTTCAATAATGTAATTCGGAATTAAGAACATAAGCAGATCCTCCAGTTTATCAAGGAAATCTGTTGCTTCTTTAAATCCCATTACATAGTTTTGTACAATATCATCATTTCCTGTCTTTTGCTTCATCTCTTCAATGTAATACGGATTTGGCAGAAATCTGACGTCAAATACAAGATCTGAATCCGTCGGAATTCCATACTTAAATCCAAATGAAAGAATCGTAATGTACAAACTATTATATTCCTCATTGTTCATAAAAATACGTTCAAGTTCTGCTCTCAATTCACGAGTCAGTAACCTGCTTGTATCAAGAATATAATCTGCTCTGTGTTTAATTGCACTCAGCATCTGGCGTTCTTTTTCTATTCCGGTATCAATACGCTGCGATCCTGCTAACGGATGATTTCTTCTGGTTTCTTTATATCGTTTGACCAAGACCTCATCGGATGACTCTAAAAAAAGGACTTCATAAAGAAATCCTGCCTTCTTCATATCATCCAGTACCTTTTCTAATTCTCTGAATGCCTGTCCATTCCTGACATCATCCCCAAGCGCAGCTTTTGTTACTTCACTGTTTGGCATGTTGACAAGCTCAACGAATTTACCGATCAATGGTACCGGAAGATTATCGACACAATAGTATCCTGCATCCTCCAGCATTTTTAGTGCTGTACTCTTACCGGCACCACTCATTCCTGTTACAATGACAAATCTCATACTTCCTCAACCTCTTTTTTAAACTCGCCCAGCATACAGACTTCCGGTTTAAGCTGTATTCCTGTTTTGTCAAACACCTGTTTTTGTACATGCATCATCACTCGATAAATATCTGAAGCACTGGCCTGATTTCGATTGATAACGAATCCGCAATGCTTCTCTGAAACCTGTGCGCCGCCGATCTGAAAACCTCTAAGACCCGCTTCGTCGATCAGTTTTCCTGCAAAATGTCCTTCTGGACGCTTAAAGGTACTTCCTGCACTCGGGAAATCCAATGGCTGTTTCATGGTACGCTGCCTTTTATAATCAAGCATTTTCTCTTCTATGGCAACGTCGTCACCCTTTTTCAACAGGATTTTAGCAGATAATACAACATACTTCTTTGTTTTAGCCAGACTTGTCCTGTATTCAAACTGCATATCCGCTCCTGAAATCTCCCGAATCTGCAGGTTTTCATCCATAACCTTGACAGAATCAATCACCTGCTTCATTTCTCCGCCATACGCACCTGCGTTCATTACAACTGCACCACCTAAAGTTCCCGGGATTCCAGCTGCAAATTCAAACCCTTCTAATTGGTGTTTAAGTGCCACCTTGGCAATCTTTGAAAGTAAGGCACCTGCTTCTGCCTCTATAGACAGATCCGTTACGGTAATATGATTAAGCTGTGACATCAACTGGATCACGATTCCTTCATAGCCTGAATCACTCACCAACAGATTACTTCCATTCCCGATCAGATAATAGGGTTCTTCCTGTTCCTTTAACAGCTTTAAACAGTCCTTCAGTTCCTCTATTGTTGATGGTACCAGATAATAGGCTGCAGTTCCCCCGGCTCTGAAAGTTGTATGCTTCTTCATAGGTTCATTCCGGCGTAGCTCTATCCCGGGGAAATTTTCTTTCATGAGTCTTAATGTTGATTCCTTCAATTCCTGCTCCCATCAACTTCATTTAATATTAGTTTTGCAGCACCATAAATGCCTGCACGATTACCTAATGTAGCCAGCGCAAATTTTGCATCTGCACTGCCATGGAATACATAGGCACGATAATTCTTTACAATATAATCAAATAAAATAGTACCAGCTTTTGAAACACCGCCACCGATAACAAAGATCTCCGGATTACATACTCCTGCCACACCAGCAAGCCCTCTTCCAAGATATCTTCCGAATTCCTCAGCGACCTGAATAGCCACCTGATCTCCTTCTTTTACCGCATCAAATACAGATTTTGCTGAAATTTCAACATCACGTAATACAGATGGTTCATCCGTTTTACTTAAAATTCTGTTTGCAAGTGTTACGATACCGGTAGCTGAAGTATATTGCTCCAAACAGCCTTTATTACCACATCCGCAGATTTGTGTCTCATCATCATTGATATGAATATGACCAATCTCTCCGCCTGCTCCTGTTGAACCGGTCAGTATTTTTCCATTTACAATGATTCCGCCGCCTACACCTGTTCCAAGTGTGACAAGAACGACATTACGAAAGCCTTTACCGCCACCTTGCCACATTTCACCCAAAGCTGCCACATTCGCATCATTACCGGCCTTAACAGGAATCATCAGCAGCTTATACAGTGTCTCTTCTAGATTAAAGGTGCCCCATCCAAGATTTGCTGCTTTATGTATGACTCCGCTTTCATCTATCGGGCCTGGTGTTCCGATTCCAACTCCTACGACCTCGTCCTTATTAATGTTTTTCTCACTCATTTTTCCAAGAACTGCTTCTGCGATATCTGCTATGATCTTTTCACCATGATTTTCTGTACGCGTTGGTATCTCCCATTTTTCCACCAACGTTCCATCTGTCTCAAATAACCCCATTTTGATTGTAGTTCCACCTACATCAATTCCAAAACAATACGACTTCATTCTTTTACCTGCTCCTTTATTCTATTTCATTAAATATAATTACTCTTCTTCATTTCTTTTTGCCAGAGAGTGCTGTACACGACTGTATAATTCTTTTGCCGCATTATATCCCATCTTTTTCTGTCTGTAGTTGATTGCTGCTGATTCACAAATAATGGCAAGATTACGTCCTGGTCTGATTGGAATGTTATGGCAGACTACTTTATTACCAAGATATTCAGTATACTCATCCTCTAATCCGATACGGTCATATTCCTTTTCCTTATCCCATTCTTCAAGCTTAATGACCAGATCAATTGACTGTGTATCCTTAACACTGGATACACCAAATAAGGTCTTGACATCTACGATTCCGATACCTCGAAGCTCGATCAGATATCTTGTAATATCCGGCGCTGATCCGATCAGTGTATCATCACTGACTTTTCTGATTTCTACCACATCATCTGTAACAAGACGATGCCCACGCTTAATTAACTCAAGTGCTGCTTCACTCTTACCAATACCACTTTCACCTGTGATTAGGACACCCTCACCAAATACATCTACCAAAACACCATGTACAGAAATAACCGGTGCCAGCTTTACATTGAGCCATCTGATGATTTCAGCCATAAATGCAGATGTAGACTTTGAAGTACTAAGGAGAGCTACTTTATGCTCATTTGCAACTTGGATAAAGATTGGATCCGGCTCTAAATCTCTACAAAAGACAAAACAAGGGATTTTCACTTCATCATCAAGCAGTTTTGTAAATACTTCACGTTTCCTTGTATCATCCAGATTTTCCATATAAGTATATTCAACAAATCCGATGATCTGAACACGCGAACGCTCAAAATGCTCAAAAAAGCCTGCCAGCTGTAATGCCGGTCTGTTAATATCAGGCTGTGAAATCTTAATCGCGCTGATATCAATATCAGGAGTTAAATTTTTTAATTTCATTTTATCTATTAATCTTGTTAATGCAACTGAAGCCATATTTTATCTCTCCTTTTTTCAAATCATTCTTGTTTCATGATAGCATACATAATGAACAACATCAACTATCACAATGCCCTATTTATCACATTTTCTCATGTATAGAAGCATACCGACACCGATTATGATACAAAGAATACTTACTGTTAATCCCACATAAAATCCCTGTGGAATATAGTACATTTCAAAATGGTGAGTTCCCGGCATGATTTCAACAGCAAGAAGAGCATTCAACATCTCTTTACCTTGTACAGATTTTCCATCCAATATAATCTTCCAGTCTTCTTCAAAGGGAATACTAAATAGCAGATAATTACTGTCAGTAATGTCTACAGTTCCATCTAAATGTGAACTGCTGATTTTCCTAAGCTGTGCTGCATTCGATGATGCTTTTTCGTACCATTTTTTCAGTTGTTCCTTGTTTTCATAGTAGAACTGTCCATCATCAGCCGTAATAGAATCCTCTTTTAAAACCAGCTTTATGGATACCTGTTCTCCTATAGGGTAAGCACCTATATCTATCATATCCCATTTCCAGTTTGTAAAATAATCTCCATAAGAATAATCATTGATTCTGATTTCGGCTCCTTGTATTCTCGTCCCACCAAAGTAGATGTAGAGATTATCCTCATCTGTAATGTTAATCAGGTATTCAATATAAGCTTCCCCTTCTTGCTCCTTTGTATACGTAATGTAGTCTGCTTCTTGTTTTGCTACGACATTGTGCAATGTTTTCTTTTCTACTTTAGCCCTTGTATAGATAGCTTCTTGTCCCTTTGTATGTAAAGAAGCAATCTCATTTTGGATCTGAAATAAATCTGCCTGCTCCATGTCGACTGATGTAACATCATTTGATACACCAAATGCAATCGGCATGGCGTAAGGATTTTTGTATAATGTACATTCGTTAATCGTGTCAAACAATTCATATGGTTTTCCTGTCGCATTATACTTTGAAATGTAATACTTTACGCCAAGAAAAGAATCAGCAAATGACGTCCCGCCTTCATTATAAAAAGACCATAATCCAAAATTACGAAAACCCATTCTGCCCATAAAATTTTTTACATAATCTTTCTCACATGAGCTCGAGTGTGACAACCCATTATACTGAAACTGCATCGTGTCATTATGTGTTCTTAAAAAGTTTTTCTCAATCCGGTAAAAAGAATCATCCTTTTTCTTAATAGCTTCAACCATAGGCGAAACCTTATCAATATAGGACTTATACTCTGTTAGTGTTTTTGCCTCATACTGCGCGATCGAGTGTCCGGCATTGATACCAAGTTCTACTACCTGAACGAATAGTAATACTACAAGAAATACCTTTGCATTTATCTTTTCAATGAGAAAAAGATAAATTGCACAAACAATAAGAATCACCGCTACGGCAGAAAATGCAATATTTCGCAGATTAATGGTTGTTTTCCCAATTGTCAGCAGATAGATCGAATAAAGGACATAGAGTGTCAGTACAAGACCTAAAAAAATTTTGACCCTCTTCTCCTTCTTTTCATAACTCATCAATGAGTCAAATCCCTGCTCAGCAAAAAACAACATCAGGAACGAAAAGAAAAATGCATATCGATAAGGAAATCCCACTGGATCATTAAAAGCATGCCATATGACATCTACCGTATGAATATAAAAACACCCCAGCATGATTCCTAAACATGCAAATGCGGCGATTCGCTCTTTTTTCTTTTGGCGTTTGTCCAAAAGAAAGAAAAGGACAAAAACAACTGCTGTCATTCCTACATAAATATAGGGAAACGAATCGTTCGATATATTTCCATCAAAAGAATTGGTATAAAGTCTTGAAAACACATCTGTCATTCTGAAATTACGATAAAACTGCAGATTTTCTAATCCTGGTGCACTCTTTTGTCCGCGTAAAGATAATGCAATCGGAATCAGATCAAATGCAACAAGTCCAACACCAAGAGCCGAACAAGATACATAACTGATCACCACCTTGCTGTTTTGACGAATCTTTAGAAATCCATCTGTTTGAATGAAAAACAAATATAGAAACATCAGAACACTAAACAAACAAAGCATATATCCTAAATAGTAATTAAAAAAGACAGATAGTGAAAGCGAAATAACATATAACCATTTTCCCTTCTCATCCCTCACAACATGCCATAATCCTAATATAACAAGAGGTAATAGCGCAATGTTGCAGAAATAGATTGGCAGCGTGATATAGGAAAAAAGATATCCCATAAATGCATAAGCAATTGAAAAAATAAGAAGGTCATAGCGGTATCCCTTCATTTCTCCCTTCATAAATGCAAAAGAAAGTCCAGCCAAGCCCGTCTGCACCGTAATCATCAGTAAAACGCCGACAGGAAGCAGATCCTCAGGAAACAGAAACAAAAGAAACAACAACGGATTCTGCAGATAATATCCGCTAAAGCCTACCATATCACCACCAAGTGATTTACTAAACGTATAGATAAAATTATTATTACTTGTAAAAATAGATTTAAAATAAGAGTAATAGTCTATGAACTGTGCATTTAAATCAGATACCAATATCGTACCATCACCAAATGGAGCCAGCTTCAAGCAAAATGAAACAACCCCCATCATAATAACAGGTATGATAAATGCAAGTATTAATATATTACGTTTTTTATTTCTGCTCATCTTTTTCGTCCTTTTTATCCTGATTATGAAGGAATTCATAGATCTCGTTTGCTGCTTTTATATTCATCTGCGGAAGTGCAGCAATTTCTTCTATCGTCGCTTCACGCAACGCATCAATAGATGCAAAATGTTT
>JAAYYM010000657.1 GCA_012515365.1 Clostridia bacterium | reverse complement strand
TTTCTTGGCAACATTGTAGAAAAAGATATTCACAAATCATCACTAATTGCAGCAATCTGCTTCGCAGCAGGTATGGCTTTGACCGGATTTTTTATCTGGTATGGTGGTGCACACAAAGGAAGTATGTTAGCTTTACTTGGAATTTATGTATCCTATGGTTTAATCATGGGAGTCGGTCTTGGAACCGGATATCTTTCACCTGTAAAGACTCTGATGCTTTGGTTTTCAGACCGTAAAGGTCTTGCAACTGGTCTTGCTGTAGCAGGTTTTGGTGCCGCAAAAGCTATTGCCAGCCCGATTATGCAGTCATTGCTTGATTCACTTGGTGACGGTGGTATCTACAAGATGTTCCTCATTCTCGCTATTGTATACTTTGTCATGATGTTCGTCGGACATCTGCTTCTGGCTAAACCGGAAGGATGGCATGAGCCTTCCGGCGATGAAAAGGGACCTAGTCCAATCGCAGTAATCAAATCAAAACCGGTAACCTTCATCGGAATCTGGTTAATGTTCTATATTAATATCACCTGTGGTCTTGCTTTAATTTCACAGGAAAAAATGATCATCAAATGTATTGGTCTTGTTGGAATCGTAGGAATCCTTTCATCCGTAACAGCTGTATTTAATGCTGCCGGACGTCTTGGCTTCTCTGCATGGGCTGATATGTTCAAGGATCGTAACAGTATTTACAAAATCATCTTCATCCTGTCAATCGCAGCTACCGGACTTGTTATCGTAACAAGTGGTATCTCAAATATGGGACAGAATACATTATTTATGGTATTGGTATTGATTCTCTTATTTGTAGTCAATGCCGGATACGGCGGTGGATTCAGTAATGTACCGACTCTTCTTTCAGATCATTATGGAATGAAGAATATCAGTGCAATCCACGGTATCACGCTTTCTGCATGGGCATTCGCAGGTCTTACCGGAAATCAGATGGCATCATGGATCGTAAAAACATTCGGTCAGGAAGTAGAGCTGACACATGCTCTTGCTGATGGGACCTCAGAAATCATCAAGGTTAACCCAACCGGATACCAAATGGTGCTCTACGTAACTGTAATCCTTTACATCGTCGCAGCAATTATCTGCTATACGATGGTTGGTAAGAAAAGCGAGAACGTAGAATAAATAACCGAATGGTCAAATTAGAAATACAGACAAAAAAGACGGCTTTGCCGTCTTTTTTGTCTGTTAAGCTCTCCCTTATTGGGGAGAGTGGGTTATTCATGAAATTTTTCTGCCAATCTACAATTCCACCACTCTTGTCGCAATATGTTCTCTGAACTTCACATCATGATCCACCAGTAACATCGTAGGCTGATAGTTCAAAATCAATTGCTCGATCTGCAAACGTGAAAAAACATCAATATAATTCAGGGGTTCATCCCATATATAGAGATGCGCCGGTGTCATAAGGCTTGCTGCCAGCAGCACTTTCTTCTTCTGCCCCTCTGAAAATGTTTCCAGATTCTTCACAAACTGGCTGCGCTCCATATCAAGCTGCCGAAGAAGTGTCAGCAACATACTTTCTTCTAAATTCTGCTCCCTACAAAATGATTTCAAATTTCCATGTAAGAAACTAGTATCCTGATTCACGTAGGAAATGATCAGTCCGGATGGTACTTCCATGCTTCCGGCTTGAATTTTAATATCTGACATCGTTTTTATTTCCCTGCTTTTTGAGATATCTATGTTCTTCTCATTTTGTGCATTCTCCATTTTTTTCAAATCATGAAATCGTTCTTTTTTTATGCCATACTTGTCCTGATTTCCTCTCAAAGCAAGGATTAACTTAATCAACGTGGATTTACCACATCCATTTTTCCCATGCAAAAACACTCTTTCTCCTCGCATCAGTTCAAATTTTACATGTTCAAATACAGGCTCTTCCTTTCCTTCATACCTAACGCTTAAATCCGTCGCAAGAATCAGCCTCTCTTTGTAAAATGACAATGGATCCAATTTCAATGAAACCGGCTTTTCAATATCCTCTAATAAACCTTCCCTTTCCTTGATTTCCCGATTTATTCGATTCTCATACTGCTTTACCCGCGCTTGCATTTTCTTCGTCTTCGCTCCTATATAAGCGCGCGTATCCAGAAAACGGTCATGCTCCTTTAGTGGATTAAACCCAATCTTCGTATTTTCATTTTTTTCTGCCCAGCGGCTACTACGCTCTGCCGTTCTCTTTAAAGCACTGATTTCTCGCATATGCTTTTCATTCTCCATCTCAGAGAAATGATCTTTACGCTGCTTATTCTCCCACCAGCTCGAGAAATTCCCATTCTGCACCTCGATGGACTTCCGATTCAGTACCAGCACATGATCAATGCAGGCATCCAGTAAATCTCTGTCGTGACTCACCAGTAAAAAGCCTTTCTTGTTACTAAGATACTGCCTCACCACTTCCCTTGCTTCCAGGTCCAGATGATTCGTCGGCTCATCCACAAGCAAAAAATCATTTTCACCTGAAAACAACACTGCCAACAAGATCTTCGTCTGCTCACCATGACTTAATGTCTTCCATGGCTGATATAATAACGCTGCATCCGCCTGTAAAAGCGCCAGCTCACATATCACGCGCCATTCTTCGCAGCCAGCCTTTAGCTCTTCCAGCCATTCACTGACACACAGCTCTTCCCATTCTTTCGGAATCTCGTATGGAAAATAATCAACAAACACCGATTTATTGATACTTCCCTGATAGGCATATTTCCCCTGCAACAATCGTAAAAATGTCGTCTTTCCCTTTCCATTTCTTCCAATCAAACCGATCTTCCAATTGGTATCGATCTGAAATGATACCTCTTCAAATATTTCCTCAACGCTACCTTCATAGCCAAAGGTAAGGTTCGTAACCTGAATCTGTGACATAAACTCCTCCTGTCTTTCCTCATGTTACCAATATGGATTATTTTTTCCCTTTTTTTCGCACAAAAAGAGAGAGGACATGAGAATCCAATCCACTTCTGGCAACATGAAACCGCATCGAATGAATCATTCGACCGTAAACCTTTTTCATGTTTTCAAAAGTCAATTAAAATCTCATCGTTTCACCTCTCTCATTTTTATTATCTTTAAATGATAAGGAAGAACATAAATATCTTTTGTAGCTTCCCAATTATATAATTCTTTAGCAAAACTATTCATTCCTTCAACTCCAAAACCTAATTCAACGCCTTTAGGAACATCTTTAGCATTTTCTAAAGAAATTACTCTACCATTAGGATATCTTGCATCATCAGAATTTAATACTATTCCGTCACCATGTAAAACAGCTTTTATTTTCTTTGCAGGAATATTTGACATCTGTGCAAAATAATTTATATCCATATCATTCCATAATGGTTGTTTAAGTGGAATATAACCACCTTCAATATCTGTTTCAAGTTCATAAGAAACAATAATTTCTTTTAAGTTTGCCTTTTCTTCTTCTGTTAAATGATAAGGTTCTAATGTAACTGTTGTTCCTTTTTCAGGAATAAAAAGTTCATCTTTCATAATAGGCTCATTTATTTCATAACCAGATTCTTTAATTCTAATTGTAAATTCTTTAGGTTTTTCGTTTGGTCTTTGATGATCTATATGAGGACAATTTCCTTTTCCTATATTTT
>JAAYYM010000077.1 GCA_012515365.1 Clostridia bacterium | reverse complement strand
GTCTTTTTTCGTAACTTTTCCACTGGGCAGAGGACGCTCTTTGAATAACAGTTTATCTGTTTCATAATCCTTTAAATCATCTGCTATTCTCAACCACATTAAGAATGCAAACACTGTTGATGCTCCGATAAATTCCTGCATATCAATTTGAAATTTGACCACTCCATTATTCAGCAAAACAATAAAATAGATTTCAAAAAAAACAATGCAGCCTAATATAAAGCGCGGTATAATCGGGTACATTTCTTTAAAATAAACATGTAGCCTTTTTAACATGATATCACACCTATTCCCTCTCCATACTGAACCTTGGTTTCTATGCCCTGTCTGCTTTGCTCCATAATGTCATCATCTATTTTCACAAGCTTTTTGGTCAAAATAATAATGGTCGAACCACCTAATTCAAAATACCCTTTTTCTTCTCCCTTTTGATAGGACGTCTTGTTATGGTTTTGTATCCGTCCGACCAGCAAAGCACCAACCTCTACAAAAATAAGGTCATCGAAATGCTCTGTTTTAAGATAGTTGATCACTCTTGTGTTTTGACTGTATACCTTATGATGATCTGATATGGAGCTGACTGTATGCAGTTTTCCCCTGATCCTTTTAAAACCTGTCAGAACACCATCATCTACAAAGCAATATCTGTGATAATCATCCATTGCCAATCGAAAGACGAGGCAGCTGCCATTCTGATACTCTTTTAAATCATCATCTGTTTCCAGCAGTTCCTTGAGCGTATAGCAGCTTTGTTTCACCTGAATGGTTAAATCCTGATCGATTCTATAAACCAACAGTCTGGAATCCGCCGGTGAGATAAAGGTCTGTTGATTTTCGTCGAAGGTCGCATGTCGTTTTTTTCGAGTAAAAAACTCATTGAATGAATGGTAATGTTTGTCTTCGTACAGTTTTAGATCAATGTGATACTGTTCGATAAACCCTTTGATCTTATGTCTGCTTAATGCACTATTCTGATAGACTGCATTTATCTTTGAAAAGCCCGGACTGATGATCAGCTTCAGCAGACAACGTCCCAAAGCCGAATGATAAAGAACATTCAAATAAGCGCCGCCATACTGGGCTTCTGTTTTCGTCTGCCTTGTTCTGCGATCGTAGTACATACTCATAAAATCACCAGATATAAACAAAGCATCGCTACGGCCAATACAGGGAAAATCAAATATGCAATTCCTTTTGGCTTTTTGATGTTCACATTTAGGATCTGCAGCAAAGCAATCATAAAGATCAAGGCTGTAAAGATCAGTTTGAAAAGTTCAGGTGTACATATGTAGGACAACAAATAACCAAGTGGCAGGATCATCGCCGTATAGGTAACCGGCAGACCGGAGTAATAAGAAACCGGCTCACTGTTATTCTCCAGAGAAATATTAAAATATGCCAGACGTGCGATCCCGCAAACCGCAAACACTGCGATAACAAGCAGCTGATACCATGCTGTCAGTTTCATATTCATAAACAGACAAATCGGAAATGCGATAAAATCAATCACATCCACTAAAGAATCCAGCTGTACGCCAAATTCCTTTTCTGATTCTGTTCTCTTACATGTTCTTGCCACTACTCCATCAAAAAGATCACAGATTCCTGCAATGATCAGACATGACATTCCTGCCTTAAGCATGCTCTCACCCTTAAAACATACATACATTCCAAAGATGCTCACACACATTCCGACATAGGTCAATATCACTGACTTATTCCATTTTCCGATCAACATTCCAACTCCTCCATAATCGATACAATTCCGGTCGTTCCGTCAATCATGATTTTCTGTCCGTCTTTGATTTTCGACATAATGTCATGACAGCTTACAATCGCCGGAATCCCATATTCTCTTGATACAATCGCAGCATGGCACAGGATTCCTCCATACTCTGTTACGATTCCGGAAAGAATCGCGAATTTTGACGTCCATCCGGTATCCGTAAACTTCGTGATCAGAATATCATCCTTTTGCAGACGATCAATCTCGTCAAAGCTTTCAATGACTCTGGCTGTGCCTGTCACCTTCCCATTATTGGCCCCAAGACCTTTCATCACATCTTTGCCAAAGTCTTCTGCATCGTCTGAAGCCTGCGTATCCATCGGTCCTATTTCATTCTCACTCATAAAATTTTGAAACGAGTCATAATAAATCCGATTTCGTTCAATGATTTTCCTTAATGTATCGTCCGATAAATGTCCGTCTAAGTAATCCCAGATATTTCTAACCTTTAAAAACCAGATATCCTCCACCTGATCAATTAAATTGTCCTGCACAAATTTCTCAGCCAGTTTCAAGGTATAAATTCGAATCAAGTAATAAAATCTAGTGGAAATATCTCTAAATTCTTCTCTCCACCAAAGCATCGTTCTCATTTTCTGAACCTTTGCCTTGATCTTATGATAAGTCCGCTTATTTGTCTTAGTCTGAATAGAAGATAAAATCGCCTGATACTGTGCCTTACCTCTCTTTTGATCTTCGATTGGACTAAACTGATCATCCAAACCGCACATATCCTTTAAGGTTGAGATCAAAGGAGTCATGTCTTCATAGTAGCATCGATAGGTGACATCCAGCTCTTTATCTGAGTGATAACCATAATCACTGATTAGTTTTCTCACTGCCTTAAGGATTTCCTGATCCTTGTCAGATGTCACATCATGTATCAGTTCTTCCACACTTTTTTCTTTCCACTCTGCCATAAGCTTTGCATCCGCTCTGATACTTCTGCTGATCGACCACATATCATAAAAGGGAAGCAGATGTGAAATATTTTCAATGCTGCCAAGAAGCGTCAGATAATCACTTTCAGAAACATATTTGAGCAGTCCGTCTTTATATAAAGACTGATGAATGGTATTGATAAAGATCTGCCAGAAATACGTTGATTCGCTTTGCAGGTAGTCCTTTTGTGTAAGCTTACGCCATACCTCTTCAATAGGCTTGATCTGCCCACACTCATAATCATGCAGATAACTCTCATACTTTTTAAGAAGGTCTTCTTTATAAAGCTGTGCATTCTGATCCCTTGTCTTTAATATGTTCTTTTGTGCCAGTGCCATCCGAATAATATGAGCCACAGACTGAAGGGAAACCTTCGTAGTCTCACCATCGCCTTCATAATTGATCTTGATCCCATATTCGCTGTCAAACTCTCGTTCCTTATATCCGACCACCTGACTCATCGCCTTTTTGACAACAGACATATTCCAATAACAGCGTGCGTAAAACATATCACCAAGCTTCTGATTCATATCCTTTTCAGACAATATATCAGAGTCCAAAATGAATTTTCTCAGAGTGAATTCCCAGATATACTCATATAAACTCCACATATACGGTGTGCAGATCGTAGCCGATACACCACCATCCTTAAAATCTGCCGTTGACCACATGTCCTGAAAGCCTTGGTACTTGATCTTTGTTATTTTTCTAGCCTGCAGAATATAGAGCTGATTCTGATAAATCGCAAATTCGATATCGCAGGGATAACCAAATAAAAGCTGAATTTTCAAAAATACTGCAGTCATTTGCTTTAACATGTTTTTATCTAAGAAATGGTTTGTGCCGTCATATCGATATTCCTGTTGATACCAGTTATAGAAATACTGTTCTGGCGCAACCTTTCCATTTACAATATTTTCACCAAGTCCTTCTCCGACTTCTATCAGCATTTCTTTATCATTTCCACTCATCGGATTAATCGTAAAACAAATGCCGGAATATTCTGACGGAACCATCTCCTGAATAATGACCGACATTTTAAGGTCCGTAAAATCTATGCGGTGATTAAGCAGATAGTTTAGAATCACTTCTGAAAACATGGACTGATAACATTTTATAATCTGCCCTTGCAGTTCATCTGGTGAAACATTTAGAAATGTTTCATATTGTCCTGCAAATGAATAGTTTGCAAGATCCTCCTTTGTACCGCTGCTCCTTACTGCATAACGCAGGTCTTCTCTCGTGTTCAGTTTGATTTCATGGATGATTTCGTCGCTTAATCTGATCCGGTCAAATAATGCAATGATTTTCTCACTGATTGCTCTGACATTATCCTTCTTGATCTGCCTGAGTGCCTCTTGTATGTCCTGCTCGATTCCATTGTCTGCTATGATCTGCTGATACGTGTCACTGTCTAAAATAAATCCATCCGGAATGTTGATCTGTTTCCGTTTCATCTGAATCAAAGAAGCTGCTTTATTTCCAATTTTACTAAATTCATTGATTTCATCAAATTTTTTTATCATATTCCCATCCCTAAAACATATTTTTTCTTAATTTTGCAGCATAAAGCAGCATATTTACAATGATATGTGTCAATGCCCCTACCAGTACATACAACAGATAAAATGCGAATGACATTTGATCAAACAGGCAAACCACCAGACAGCATCCAAATACTGAATCTGCCTGATCAAGAAACACAAAAAAATACTTTTTAATTCCTGTTGTCGGCTTTCCCGGTATGATGTCCAATCTTCTTTTCAAAAAACTGTTCGGGAGTTCAAACAGCGAATAACCCAGCCCCAGCAGTAACCCAAGCAGTAAATTATAACTG
>JAAYYM010000656.1 GCA_012515365.1 Clostridia bacterium | reverse complement strand
TTTTCGTCTGCGTTTAGTTTAAGTTTCGGTTGTTTAACGTGATACCGAATCACGGATGGCTATCCTGATTTCCAAACCCCCGTCGAAGCCGGTACAAGCCCGGATTATGATGGGCTCAATTCTATGAGCCCATGCTTACTACTAATATCATTCTATATGATTATCGACAAAAATTCAATAAACCAGCAGTTAAAGTTTGTGTCAAGTAAACGTTGGCAATTTATTTTTGTTTTTCAAAATGATGTTGTCTATTCCATTTTCGTGTTACTCAATAGACCTTTACTAACCTATTTTATTTTAATAACCAAATGCTCTTTTCATTGCTTTCCTTGATGCTGTCTGTATTCCTTCAAATAATGGTATGTGACAGTTTACGATATCGATATATGGATTTCCATTACCGTCTTTCTTCGGCGTCTTTGCTGCACTTAACGTCTTTATTACTTCCTGCATTTCCACTGCAAATAGTAACCCATCGGTAAATCGCTCTATTGTTTTGCTTAACTCTCGGTTCTCTTTTGTATACAACACCTTTGCCATGCTATTGGCTCCGCTTTTTGACCAACGCATTCTTCTATGCTTCATCCTCATGGTTATCGTTGTGCAGTTCTGATTCTCCTGTACTCCCATTCCTTTATAAACCACATCCTCTGGTGGTTCTGGAATTGTAATTCCACGTTCTGTATAGGGTAAAAGTCCTTCTTTGTTATTGTTTAAATACCCATAAAGCTTTCTGGCATTACGACTTGCTTGATCCGTTTCATCATCGCTTTCGACACTGTCTGCATAAATCTGAATGAATGCCAGCATTTCATTCATCTTCTTTTGGTCAATGAATTCTACAATTCTTTTTTCTGCTTCTTTATCTTTGATTCTTCGCTTTATTTCCTGATAAATATGAAATCGGTCTAGTTGAAAAATCGTATCTGGATCATAGGGATCTTTGATCCAGCTTCCTCCATCTCCATTTAAAATCCTTTGTTTTATTTCATCTGCCTTATAGTTTCGATGTATTTGCGCCTCTCTTTTTTGGTGGAAAATATCACTTTTTTCCATTCCTGCCAATACTGTTTTATTGGATAATCGACTATTATTCTTCCCGTCTTTTTCCCAGCCTTCATACATGACAGCGACTTTCATTTCCTGCTTTTTCATTCGCTTATGATCTTTTCCCTGCATCCGTAACCATACGCCATCCATCTCTTCGAATAATACAGGGATTTCTTTGGTCCCTTTTGCTTGGTCCTGTTCCATTTCTCTTACAATTGCTGTTTCTTCTTCCGTAATTCGTTCTCCCAGCTTCTGAATCAGATTCCATACGCCACCATGGCTGATACTCTGTCCGCACGTATTACTTATCATTTCTGCTGTCGCTCGGTAGGGTGCCTCCGTAACGGTTTCCGCTATCTTTTCCGCCAGATTGGTAGAAATCATTCCAATCTTATCCATTGCCAGTGCTTCATCTAGTAAATATAGGAAAACTTTCTTTCCCTCATCTGTGATTGTTTGATAGATATTCCTGGCGTATTCCACTTCTCCATACACCGTTTTTATAGTTGTACTTCTTGTTCCTTTGCACCGATATTCTTTCTTATTGCGGCCTTCACGGAGCTCAGCATCATAGCGCTCTAACATGATCTGTGTCATTTCTCTTCCAAGTTCACAAACATAATTAAATATTTTTTTCTCTAATTCCTTGAAGGATATCAGATTTTCATTTACAATAGTATTCATCATACAGTCTCCTTTGATATTGACTTCGCAATTAATATCATAACGAAAAACTGTATGCTTGGGAAGAGGGTTTATCCTTCTTCCCTATTTTCTACTAATCTTGCCAATGATAATTATACTCTAACAAACATGAAGAGAGATTGCAGACACAGTACCCAGGAAAGGTAAAGGGAATGTAACAAAAGAAGCTGAAATCAAGGCAATGATTGACGGTGCTCTTTCTTTTGGTGAAGGTCGGCTGGATCTTTTGATTAACTGTGCAGGTGCACCATTGACAGGAAAATTCACGGAGATTCCGGATGAAATCGCATTTACACAAAAAGTGAATACCAATGAGGAATGGGAAGCCGGATTTGCACTGAATTTCTATAGCGCGGTACATGCATGCAGAGAAGTGTTACCTGCAATGATTGCGCAGGGCGGCGGACAGATTGTTAATATTATTTCAGGCATTGCATTTTCACCTATGGCTTATCAGAGTATGTATGCGGCAACCAAAGCGGCTCTTTGCAATTTCACCCTATGCCTGCGGTATGAATACGGAGAGCTAAA
>JAAYYM010000740.1 GCA_012515365.1 Clostridia bacterium | reverse complement strand
GCCATGGCAACCAGCTTTTCATCTTTTGACAGACGGATTAGGGTGACACCCTGCGTATTACGACCAGAGCTGGCCACATGCTCGACTGGCGTGCGTACTAGCGTTCCTTTATCTGAGATTAAGATAATATCATCTTCAGGCTCAACCTTAGTGGCACGGACTAGTGCACCATTACGGTCACTGGTCTTGATAGCGATCACACCGCCGCCACCACGATTTTGCGTGTTGAACTCATCGACAAAAGTACGTTTACCAAAGCCGTTTTCACAAGCGATTAAGATTTCGCGTACATCATCTTCGATAACGACCAATGACTTGATAAACTCATCGGCGGCCAGACGCATACCACGGACGCCTTTTGCAGTACGACCCATCGCGCGGGCATCATTCTCATCAAAACGAATGGCTTTACCACTTGACGCAAACAGCATGACCTCTTGGCTACCGTTAGTGATACGAGCGCTTACTAGTTTGTCACCTTCTTCTAAACCAACTGCAATCAAGCCGTTCGAGCGAATGTTAGCAAACTGCTTCAGCTCGACACGCTTTACCGTACCATTGGCGGTTGCGAAGAATACAAATGGTGGCTCTGCTTCATTGCTGATTTCTAATAAATCGTCATCACCCTCTATTAGAGTGTCTGTTAGTAAAGCTTCACCTTTTTCAGATAATTCTTCCACTACTTTCGGAATGGGCAATATCGTCGTGACGGTTTCATCACCATTCAAGCCAATGAGGTTGACCAATGGACGACCACGCGCACCGCGACTGGCAATCGGTACTTCAAAACCTCGTAAACTAAAGACGCGACCCGTATCAGTAAAACACAGTACGGTTGAGTGCGTTGAAGTCACAACTAAATGATCAATCACATCGTCTTCTTTCATCGCAGTTGCAGACTTGCCTTTACCACCACGTTTTTGCGCGACATAATCATCAATCGGCTGAGTTTTTGCGTAGCCCGTACGCGAGACTGTCATCACCACGGTTTGCTTAGGGATTAGGTCTTCACGGCTAAAGTCAGTACGTGAATCGACAATATCCGTACGACGCTCGTCACCAAAGTTATCACGAATCTCAATCATCTCGTTAGAGATAATGGTCATTAACTTATCAAAATCACCTAAAATAGATTCTAAGTTTGCAATTTCGCGTAATAGATCCTGATATTCTTCGGTCAGTTTATCCTGTTCAAGGCCTGTCAAGCGATGCAGCTGCATCTCTAGAATAGCATTGACCTGATCGAGTGATAAGCGGTAACGCTGTTCGCTGTTGCTTTCATCCGCAATCAGGCCAAACGGCGCTTTGGGATCTTCACCTTCGATAAAATCAGGACGGACAGACTGGCTGCCAGCCGCTTTTAGCATCGCCACGACGCTACCTGAACCCCAATGATTATTCAACAAGCTTTCACGCGCTTCACCGCGACTGGCAGATGCTTTAATGGCGGCAATAATCTCGTCAATATTCGCCAGTGCAACGGTTAAGCCTTCAAGTAGGTGTCCACGCACACGCGCTTTATTCAGCTCATAAATAGTACGGCGGGTCACGACTTCTTGACGATGGCGCACAAAAGCAGCAATCAGCTGACGCAAGGTCAATAGTTTTGGCTGACCATTATCGAGCGCCACCATGTT
>JAAYYM010000655.1 GCA_012515365.1 Clostridia bacterium | reverse complement strand
TGTAACAGTCACAATGGGCGACAAAGTATTCTCAGGTGTTATGATCGAAATGACAGACGAAGCTGGAAATGCAGTGATGTGCTTTAGCGGAGCATCAGACAAGAACGAGTCTCTGTGGGGAGTCCATTATCAATCAAACAAGCCAAATGAAAATTAAATGAATTAACGCAGCTCAACAGAGCGAAAGGATGGTGCAAATCATGGCGAAACTCTATATCAATGAGAACCACAAGAAGGGTCACATCAATCCGGAACTATATGGTCACTTTGCAGAACATCTCGGCAGATGTATATACGAGGGTCTGTATGTAGGCGAGGATTCTTTGATTCCGAATCAAAACGGAATGCGCTCAGACGTTGTGGCTGCTTTGAAAGAAATGCAGATACCGGTACTACGCTGGCCGGGGGGCTGTTTTGCAGATGAATATCACTGGAAGGACGGCATCGGCCCAAAGGAAAAAAGAAAGAAAATGATCAACACCCATTGGGGCGGAGTGGTTGAAGACAACAGCTTTGGTACGCATGAATTCTTTGAACTCTGTGAACAGCTTGGCTGCAAGACCTATGTCAATGGAAATGTAGGCAGCGGAACTGTTCAAGAGATGTCAGAATGGGTAGAATATATGACTTTTGAAGGTGTGTCACCAATGGCAGACCTAAGAAAAGCAAACGGTCGCAAGGAAGCATGGAAGGTCGATTATTTCGGAGTTGGCAATGAAAACTGGGGCTGCGGCGGCAATATGACACCACACTTCTATGCAGACAATTATCGCAGATATCAGACCTATGTCAGAAATTACAATGCGGATAAACCGATTGTAAAGATCTGCGGTGGCGCAAATGTAGATGATTATTACTGGACAGAAGAAGTACTTAAGACGACACATGATAATGTTCCAAAAGAACTACATGGTCTGATGGATGGTTTGTCTCTACATTATTATGTGCATCCGGAGGGTTGGGAAATCAAAGGCTCAGCAACGGATTTTGATGAGGCCGTATGGTATAAGTCCTTATATAAAGCATTGTTTATAGAAGAGTTAATTAGTAAGCACAGCTCCATTATGGATCAGTATGATCCGGCTCAAAAAATCGGCATGGTTATAGATGAATGGGGAGGCTGGTATCAGGTAGAACCAGGGACCAATCCAGGGTTCCTGTTCCAGCAGAATACAATGAGAGATGCTCTTATTGCAGGACTCAGTCTGAATATCTTCAACAGGCACTGCGACAGAGTCAAAATGGCGAATCTGGCACAGATGGTCAATGTGCTTCAGTCTGTTATTTTGACAGAAGGTGAGCGGATGATACTGACACCAACCTATCATGTATTTCATATGTACAAGTATCATCAGGATGCAGATCTGCTGGAAAGCTATATCGACGGAATCAAAAGCATCGGGGAAGAGACAGAGTATCAGGTTCCAAGTCTGCAGGAATCTGTATCTGTAGGAGCAGATGGCACAATTCATGCGACCGTTAACAATCTGTCAGTGACGCAGGCACAGGAGATAGAGATGTTCCTTGCAGAAGATGAGATTCAGGAAATACAGGGCAGTATTGTCACCGGACATATGAATGATTACAATACCTTTGAGGAACCTGAAAATATCGTAGAACAGCCATTTGACCAGATCGTCATTACCGGAAATAAAGCAGCCTTTACCATTCCGGCATGTAGCGTACTGGCACTTCATATACGGAGAAAATAATGGAAAGGCAATGTCGGAAATGTCTGCTAAGGGAGATTGACCCAGAGAACTATCAGCAGAAAATACATGAATTGGTCGAGAATATGGATCCTCTTCTGAGAGCAGAAGAAAGTCTATATGAAGAGAGACTTGCAGTCTGTACAAAGTGTGATTATCTGTGGGAAGGTCTGTGCGGGGCTTGTGGATGTTTCGTGGAACTTCGGGCAGCAACGAAAAAACAAGTATGCCCATATCAAAAATGGTAACCGGTTAAGGTTACCATTTTTATTATTTTGCCTGTGGGGTTTCTGTAAGCGGGCTATAGTTAATGCGGACATTGATGTCTTGATTATAATTACCGAAATTCTTACCGAAGATGGTAAGTCCGCCGACATGTTCAGCCTCTTCGGGAACAGCAAATTTGAATTTGATGGTACTCTTATAATCCAGGTCAAAGTCTTTGATTGTCACATCTGATATCTGCAGGCCGTCGATAAAGGTTCCTTTTTTATTAATTACGAGTAATTTAAGCAGACCATATTGGTTCCAATTCAGATCCAGCCAGTCGGGAGTGAAGATACCTTTGATACCACCAAAGTCACCGGGACTTGTCCATATACCGATGCACGTATCATTAATATAGAAGTGGATATCGGAAGGCCATACACTGTTACTTCCGGGCGCCTCTGAACACAATTCTGCGGAAATCATAATCTGATCGATCTTCTGTGAGGCTGGAATGAAGTTCGGGATGACATATTCCACATATCCCTTTGTAAACCAGAGAATATCAGCATTATAGCGATCAGGATGCGCAAAATATCTTGTGTCATCCACTTCTCCGATCAACGCTGTTGCAGATGCGAGTCCGCAGGTTGGATAGATGTTATAATCTGAGAAGTGTCCAATCTTAATATCTGTCTGATATACATTTTTACTGTCTTCTTCTGAATCAAAGTCAATCAGAACCTTATCAATATAGACAGAACACTTTTTTTGATTGCCGTGTCCGGCAGATTCACTGGAGATGGTAACAATTCCTGCATCCTCTAGTTTCTTAATATGGCTGGTTAAAGCTCCATTTGTGATGTTGAGCTTAGAAGCCAGCTCATTCATGTTCATACCGTCGTTTTCCAACAGTATCTTAATGATTTCAATTCTGACATCAGATCCGAGTGCTTTGAAGATATTAAGCCCTTCATCCAACGATTTAATGTGCAACATATTGATTATCCCTCTTCTCTTTATCTGAACTTACTTTTAAGACGAAATTTTAGAAAAACATAAAATATTATTGTAAGTATATCTTTCTGAGTAAAATTAGTCAATATTTTAAATAGAATTAAATGTTTATGTTTTTTTAAATATTCTATACAAATCAAAACTATTTTACATTTTAGTAAATTATATATTGACACCACCGCTACATTGTTGTACACTGTTTACAGAAAGAGATGCACAAATAAATTTTTTTTATGCAATTTTGCAAACGTATATTCTTTCGTAAACTATTTAGAGAAATGTAAAACAATGTTTCACAAAAAGGAGGATTTATTAATGAAGAAGAAATTACTCAGCGTACTCTTAAGTGCAGCAATGGTAGCATCTTTATTAGCAGGATGTGGTTCCGCAGCCGGCACAGACGCAGCAGCACCGGCAGCAGATGCAGCACAGACAACAGATGATGCAGCAGCAGACGATGCAGAGGCAGCAACAGACGATGCAGCCGCAGAAGATGCAGCAGCAGAAGGCGAAGTAGAGCCAGAAGCAGTTACTACAGTTGGTGATGCTAACGGTACTCACATGGAAATGTGGTCATTCGTTGAATTACACAATACTTATTATGGTAAGATGGTAGAGAAATGGAATGAAGAAAATCCTGACAGAACCATCGAAGTTACTTTTACAACATACCCATATGCAGACATGCACAACAAACTGTTAATGTCTTTACAGGCAGGTACAGGTGCTCCAGATCTGTGTGACGTTGAAGTAGGTCAGTTCCCGAACGTAGTTGCAGGTGTAGACCAGTGGTTATACCCGATTGATGAGGCAGCATCCCCATACATGGCAACCATGGTTCAATCTCGTATGGATACCTATGCAGGCGCAGATGGCAAGCATTACGGCGCACCATTCCATGTAGGCGCAACTGTTATGTACTACAATATGGCAGCTCTTGAAGAAGCAGGATTTACACAGGCAGATGTAGATGCAGTCAAGACATGGGATGACTATACAAAACTTGGTGAAGATTATATCGCAGCAGTTGGACAGGAAGGTAAGTACTTCACTTCTGTTGATACAGGCGGAGTTGACTGGCTCTGGTTAGCAATGTCAGAGTATGGTGAGGACTGGACAGGCGGATTCGAAGGTCCTGCAAATGTACAGCTTGAATCAGTTAAAAATATGTTAAATATGCAGGTTGAATGGTTGAATTCAGGTGTTGCACAGGTATCTCCTGATGGACACGTTGATCTTGAAGCAGGCTTCCAGAATATCCTTGACCACAATATCGTTTCTTTCCCGAAGGCTATGTGGTACATGAGCAGATTTACAAACTATATGCCTGAAGAAAAAGGCAATTGGTATATTGCTCCATGTCCGGTATTTAAGGAAGGACAGAACAATTCAGTAGGTATCGGTGGTACAGGTACAGTTGTAACACAGCAGGCTAAGGATACAGCTCTTGCAGCAGACTTCCTCTGCTATGCTAAGATGTCTATGGAAGGTGAGCAGATGAACTGGGAAATGCTCGGATTCGATGTATGTAACACAGAGATGTGGTCAGATGAATCCATCATCCATGATGACAACAATCAGTACAATCAGTTCTTTAGAAATTATCCATATGACGTATTAAATGAAATCAAAGATGGTATCGGCAAGATCAGTGTAGTAGCAATCAGCCCGACAATCAATGAAGATATGTGTAACGTAACATTAAATGCAATTTTAGAGAATGGAACACCGGTAGATGAAGCACTTGCAGCATCTCAGGAGACCATTGATCTGGAGCAGTAATAACAAACCAGAAATTGATAGTAACATTTAAGGGAGCTGCTCAAGGGCGATATGCCTTTGGGCACTCCTTGTAAAAAAGGAGGACACAATGAAGATTAAGAAAATTCTTTATTCACAAAAAGCAGCCCCTTATGTGTTTGTAGTACCATTTATCCTGAGCTTTATTATTTTTTGGATTTATCCTTTGTGCAGTACGATTACAATGAGTTTTCAGGACATTAAACCAGCTGGAGCAGAATGGGTTGGTCTCAAGAATTATTCTAAATTATTAATTGATTCTGTATTTCATACAGCAGTTTTCAACAGTTTTGAGTATATGCTTCTGACGCTGATATTCTTGATTCCGTTTCCAATGATCTTTGCAGCATTGATCGATAGCAGACTGGTTAAGGCTAAGGGCGTGTGGAAAGCCATACTATATCTGCCGGCATTAACATCCATTGTAATTTCAGGTACATTATTCAGATTAATGTTTTCAGAATATCATACAGGCCAGATGAACTTACTATCCTCCGCATTGGGATTTGGTACATTTAAATGGCTGAAATTCAGAACGACTACATACTTTGCATTGATTTTGATGTCTTGCTGGCGCTGGACAGGTGTCAATATGCTGTATTTTCTGTCAGGTCTGAAAGCAATTCCTAACGAGTTATATGAATCTTCCGAAATAGACGGAGCAAATGGATGGCAGAAATTCAGATATATTACCATTCCATTATTAAAACCGACAACAATCTATGTATTGACAATCAGTATATACGCAGGTCTTGCCATGTTCCTTGAGTCTTTTATGTTATATGCAAATGGTACAGCATCACCTAACAATATTGGTCTGACAATCGTAGGATACTTATATAGACGTGGTATAGAGAAGAACCAAATGGGTTATGCATCTGCAGTTGGACTTGTACTGCTTCTCATAGCACTCGCAATTAATATCGTTCAGCTGATTCTAAACGGCAGCTTTAAGAAGGAGGAGAAATAATATGAAAGGAAAAACATCTTCTTCAAAAGTAGGCACATTTTTTGCAACCGGTCTCTTTGCCGTGATTTGTTTTATCGTTGTATTTCCACTTCTGGCAGGTCTGCTGGCATCCTTCAGACCAGGTACGGAGTTGATTAGAAAAGGACTTAGTATCAATTTGGATGTCAGCACGATGACATTGAATAATTATATCTACCTGTTTAGCGGAAATGCTGACTCTATGAAGTATTTCATGTGGTTCTGCAATAGTATGATATTGACGATCCTTCAGGTATTTATAACATTAATTGTTTGCTATCTGGTAGCTTATGGGCTGTCAATGTACGATTTTAAACTTAAAAATCTTCTTTTTTTCCTTGTTATTGCAACCATGATGGTACCATTTGAAATTTTAATGCTCCCACTCTATCAGGAAATGATTACAATTGATCTGATTGATACGAGAGCAGGTGTGCTACTTCCTTTAATCTGTGGCGCATCAACAATTTTCTTCTTCCGGCAGTATATGGAATCCCTTCCAAAGGAACTGCTGGATGCAGGAAGAATTGACGGAGCGACAGAGTACGGAATCTGCTTTAAAATCATGCTGCCGATATCCAAACCCGCATTTGCAGCTATGGGAATCTTGTGTGCAATGGGCTCATGGAATAATATGTTATGGCCATTACTGGTATTCAGAAGTGCGAACAAATTTACTTTGCCAATTGGTTTGAACACATTGCTGACACCATATGGAAATAATTACGATGTATTGATTGCAGGCTCCATGTTTGGAATCATCCCAATCTTCGTCATCTTCCTCATCTTCCAGAGATACTTAATAGATGGAATGACAGCCGGCGCAGTTAAAGGTTAGAGCGCGAGCAAAATGAAAGGAATTTATACATGGAAAAGAGAAAAGCAAAATTGATTATAGATAAAGATGTCCGTATTGCTGAAGTTGACAAACGTATATATGGTTCCTTTATAGAACATCTGGGTCGTGCGGTATATCAGGGTATTTATCAGCCAGGTCATCCGTCAGCAGATGAGGACGGATTTAGGACAGATGTAATGGAACTGGTACGAGAACTGGATGTTCCGATTATCCGCTATCCCGGTGGAAACTTCGTATCGAACTTCTATTGGGAAGACAGTGTAGGACCGAATCGCAAGCCAAGACTGGATCTTGCATGGAGAACCAAAGAAACCAATGAGTTTGGTTTAAATGAATTTTCTAAATGGACAAAGAAAGTCAATGCAGACATTATGATGGCAGTTAACCTTGGAACGAGAGGAATCGCAGATGCTCTGAATTTATTAGAATACTGCAATCTGGATAAGGGAACTTATTATAGTGATCTGAGAAAATCACATGGGGTAGCAGAACCATACCGGATTAAGACATGGTGTCTTGGAAACGAAATGGATGGTCCGTGGCAGATTGGTCATAAGACAGCTGTTGAATACGGAAAACTAGCAGCTGAGACAGCAAAGGCAATGAAGATTATGGATGAGTCTATTGAACTTGTAAGCTGCGGAAGCTCTAATGTAGAAATGCCGACATTTCCTGAATGGGAAGCCACAACACTGGAAGAGACTTATGAGTATGTGGACTATATTTCACTTCATAACTATTATGGAAATCCAGAAAATGATACAGCAGATTTTTTGGCTAAGACGCAGGATATGGAGAATTTCATCCGAACCGTAATTGCAACCTGTGATTATATCAAGGCTAAGAAGAGAAGTAAGAAAACACTGTATTTAAGCTTTGATGAGTGGAATGTGTGGTTTCATGCAACAGAATCAGACAATGAGGAAATGAAGAGCAGACCATGGCAGATTGCTCCACATTTGCTGGAAGATCACTATGATTTTGAAGATGCCATACTGGTTGGATTGATCTTGATTACGTTTTTGAAACACGCTGACAGACTCAAAATGGCTTGTCTGGCACAGTTGGTCAATGTAATTGCACCTATTATGACGCAGACAGATGGAGGTGCATGGAAGCAGACAATTTATTATCCGTTCCTGCATGCCTCAAGGTATGGTCGGGGTGTAGTATTGCAGCCGATATCAAGTTCTACAAAGCATGACACATCAAAGCATGAGGATGTGACAGATATAGAATCAGTTGCGCTCTATCAGGAAGAAAAGGATGAAATCACGGTCTTCGCAGTAAATCGTAGTATAGAAGAAGAGGTTCTCTTTGAGGTCGATCTTCGTAGTTTCACCGGATACCATGTGGTAGAATTTATTGCACTGGAGCAGGACGATATGAAAGCAACCAATTCCATAATCGGTGAGCAGGTCACACCAATTCATAAAAACGATTATGAATATGCAGATGGAACCTTCACCGCACAGCTTGGGAAATGCTCATGGAATGTGATTCGCTTTGCAAAATAGAATAGAAAATCTGATAACCAAAGACCTCTTCTATAGCGAAGAGGTCTTTTTTAGTCCCTTAATGCATAAAATTCCGATCCCGATACCATACGCGGCCGGTGCGAGATACCAAAGATTTTCATTGATCCAAAGAGCACCGATAAAACCGGACATGCATAGAATTCCGTCTATAATGAAACTGATTTTATAAAACTGAATGCTTTTTTCTTTACTTGTTCCGGCAGCCATTGAAAAAAAGGCAAGCCCCATAAAAAATCCCCATCCCAGATAATCAGCTACTGTTTCTGTAGATGTGATATAGCCTATTTGATAATAGGTAGGAATTTCCATTCCCTGAGACATCAGTTTTCGTGTTACACAGAGGTTAATCAGATGCGCTAAACCTGTTAATGTACAGTTACATCCTAAAAATACCAGCATCAGATTTTTATATTTGGCAGTTATGTTTATTTCATCAGCTATTTCCAGCAATACAAGTAAAACAACGGGTCCGCTGATAATGGTAAGTAACTCCCAGATCGTCAACACCACCGGACTTTGTGTGCTGATAAAAGTTCCCACCGTGATAAAATAGATGATAACTAAAATGATACCAAAATACATCGTTTTTTTATTCATCGAATATGTTACCTCGCTAAAGATTTCTTTCTTCATATATTTATCATACAGTAACTAATATATCACAGAATGAATTAGTGTTACAAGTGTGATGAAAAGTGTGACAATAAATCCATTGAGGAAACTAACGTAAAGTAGTAAAATTAGAATGTTACTTATTATACTAGGTAATTATGTGATTAATACAAAGGAGAAAATTTGTGAAAAAATACCGTTTTTCAATTATATTATTTGTTGTTTTTGAAATTGTGGCAGTTACATTATGGCTTACAAAAGATAATTTGTTTTATCTGTTCAATTTCTCATACATAGGCCTTGCGCTTTCGTTGGGTGTTTTCCTGTTTGTCAGGAAATATCCGTATGCAAGACGCATTGTGCAGCTTCTGGTAGGACTTTATATGCTGGTCTATTTAGGTCTGATCTGCAATGAAAATATGCAGATTGAGGGATTCTGGTACTACCTTTTTACAGGCGTATTTGAAGCGGCTACCATTCATTATGCAGTTGCTAAGATATTCGGTCCATTGATCTTTGGAAGAGGATGGTGTGGTTATGCCTGTTGGACAGCCATGATTTTGGATTTTCTGCCATATAAAACACCTCAGTCTCCAAGAAAGAAAATAGGATGGATCCGATACATTACATTTATAGTCTCACTTGTATTTGTGTTAGGTTTGTTTTTATCACATGTTGGAAATATAGAACGCATCATGTTTTGGGCATTTGTGATCGGTAATGTACTGTATTATGCAGTTGGAATCGGATTGGCATTTCTATTTAAAGACAATCGTGCCTTTTGCAAATATATCTGTCCGATTACTGTATTCTTAAAACCTATGAGTTATTTTTCACTATTCCGTATTAAGTGTGATAAGGATAAATGTATATCCTGTGGTAAATGTAAGAGGGTCTGCCCGATGGATGTGGATGTGACGGATCCTTCAAGAAATAGAAAAAACGGGACAGAATGTACCCTCTGTATGGAATGTGTATCAGTTTGTCCAAAAGATGCTTTATAGAATTTAGTTCAGTATAGAGAAGACCAAAACCACTCTGATGGAAGATACATCATATCAGAACTTATAAAATAACGGAGATTGAAGAGGAGGAGAAACATATGGAATATGTGAAACTTGGGAAATCAGATTTGAATGTATCTCGTGTCTGTATGGGGTGTATGGGATTTGGAGACGCGGGAAGCGGGCAGCATAGCTGGACACTTGACGAGGAGCATTCCAGAGAAATCATCAAGCATGGATTGGAAATGGGAATCAACTTCTTTGATACAGCAATTGCTTACCAAAATGGAACAAGTGAACAATACCTTGGACGTGCATTGAAGGATTATGCAAAACGAGAGGAAATTGTAGTGGCTACCAAATTTTTGCCAAGGACACAGGAGGAGATTGAACAAGGAATTTCCGGGCAAAAACATGTAGAGACAATGATTGACACCAGCTTAAAACATTTAGGAATGGACTACGTGGATCTCTATATTTGTCATATGTGGGATTATCATACGCCGATTTATGAAATACTGGATGGCATGAATCAGGCAGTTAAAGCAGGAAAAGTACGCTATATCGGTATTTCAAACTGTTATGCATGGCAGCTTGCAAAGGCTAATGCCATAGCACAACAGGAAGGATTTTCACAATTTGTTTCCGTACAGGGACATTATAATCTGATTTTCCGTGAAGAGGAACGTGAAATGATGCCACTATGTAAGGAAGATCAGATAGCTTTGACCCCATATAGTGCACTGGCGAGTGGAAGATTGTCAAAGCAGCCGGGAGAGGCTTCTAAACGAATGCAAGAAGATGCATATGCTAAATCTAAGTATGATGCAACAGCAAAACCAGATGGCGTTATCATCAGCCGTGTGGCAGAGCTGGCAGAGAAAAAAGGTGTTACTATGACTGAGATTTCACTGGCTTGGATTTTCACAAAGGTGACAGCACCTATTGTCGGTGCTACTAAATTTCATCATGTGGATGGTGCAGTCAAGGCGACGCAGTTAAAGCTGACCAAAGAGGAATGTGCATATCTGGAGGAACCTTATGTTCCTCATGCGCTTGTCGGAGTGATGGCGCAGAATCAGTAATCAAATTATCATCATCATGAAATCTGTTTTTGGTGTATGTGGGTTTCGCAGTTGGCTGATGGTAGGATACGAAAGAGGGAATTGTAGTGTGGATTATGTTTGCATTTGGCTCGGCTGTATTTGCCGGTCTGACGGCAATTCTTGCGAAATGCGGAATTAAGAATACAGACTCTAATGTGGCAACAGCATTAAGAACAATTGTCGTATTGATATTTTCATGGATCATGGTATTTCTGGTCGGAGCACAAAACGAGCTGTCATCAGTCAGCAGAAGGGAATTCTTATTTTTGATTCTTTCCGGAATGGCTACCGGCTGTTCATGGCTCTGCTATTTTAAGGCATTGCAGATTGGTGATGTTAATAAAGTCACGCCCATTGATAAGTCGAGCACGATTCTGACTATGCTTTTGGCGTTCTTGTTCCTGTCTGAGAAAATAACAATCATCAAAGTTGCGTCTATGATATTGATTGGAGTCGGTACTTATCTGATGATACAGAAAAAGAGAGTGGAATCAGATGCTCCAAAGAGAAAAGCAGACAGTAGTAAATGGCTGTTTTATGCAGCTGGATCAGCGATTTTTGCAAGCCTGACTTCTATTCTGGCAAAGGTCGGAATCCAGAATATGAATTCCAATTTAGGAACTGCTATACGAACCATTGTTGTTTTGATCATGGCTTGGATTGTGGTTTTTTGGACAGGTAAGCAAAATACGATCAAGGAGATTGATAAAAAGAGCTGGCTGTTTCTTGGTTTGTCGGGTGTGGCTACAGGAGCTTCATGGCTCTGTTATTACCGCGCACTGCAGACGGGGCCTGCAAGTGTTGTGGTTCCAATAGATAAACTTAGTATATTGGTAACGATTGCTTTTTCATATGTTGTATTTAAGGAAAAACTGACTGTTAAGTCAGGGGCCGGATTGCTTCTTATTGTGGGTGGAACGCTGGCATTACTATTATAAATAGGAGAATCAGATGAACGATACATTATTTTATAAACAGGCAGCAGAGTTTGCTAAGTGGGGCAATGATACACCAGATATGTGGGCAAAAGCCCTTCCAATCGGAAATGGAAATCTTGGTGCCATGGTTTATGGAGGTGCAATAGAGGAAAAGCTACAGTTAAATGAAGACACAATCTGGTATGGAGATGGAAGTAGAAATCGAGTCAATCCTGAGGCGCGAGATCATTATCAAAAAGTGCGGGAGCTTTTGATGAAGGGAAAGCTTGAGGAAGCAGAGCGGATGGCAATGGATACTATGATGCCGATGCCTGATCAGCAGAGAAATTACAGTACAGCCGGTGATGTGCGAATTCGTTTTCATGAGGATGCGTGTGCAATAGAGGATTATGAGCGAAGACTGAATCTGGATGATGCAACTGTTACAGTGACTTATCAGGATGCCAGAGACCGTTATATCAGAACCTATTTTGCCAGTGCACCACATCATGTAATTGCAATTCATCAAAAATCTGTTCAAAATACGCCTATGAAGGCTGCGATGACTCTTACCTTCTTCAGGCATAATGTTGAGAAAATTGAAAAAATTTCGGATCAGATCTTATGCATGTCTGTTAAGGAGGGAGCTGATGGCTGCAGTTATTGCATGATGGCAGCTATTCAGACCGATGATCCCGCAGGTAAAATCGAAGTGCACAGAGATGAATTACGAATAGAGGATACCTCAGAATTTACGTTTTATCTTACGATCTGTAGTGATTTCTTAAGTAAGGATCCAAAGCAAGCATGCAAGAGAATCATGGAGAAGGCATTGTCTGCTTCTTTTTCAGATGTTCTGAAGGCACATATCATGGATTATCAGCAGTATTATAAGCGTATGGATCTTCGTTTCGGATCAGAAGATGAGTCTGATCATAAGGACGAGCTTCCAACAGATGAAAGACTGCGGCTGGTAAAAGAAGGGGAGCAGGATCTGGGTCTGATTGCACTTTACTTTCAATTTGGCAGGTATTTGCTGATTTCCAGCAGCAGACCGGGGACACAGCCGGCAAATCTGCAGGGAATTTGGAATCCGGATGAACTTCCGGCATGGGGGAGCAAATATACCATCAACATCAATACACAGATGAATTATTGGCCTGCAGAGGTATGTAATCTTTC
>JAAYYM010000654.1 GCA_012515365.1 Clostridia bacterium | reverse complement strand
AATTGCTGACGCAAGCTGATCATGTTCAGCCTGTGATAAAAGATCCGCTGCAACATATTTCGGATTTGCAGTTTCATCGGCAAGTACGAGTATTTCACTTGGACCGGCTACAGAATCAATATCAACATGACCAAATACAGCTTTTTTAGCTAATGCAACAAAAATATTTCCTGGACCTATGATCTTATCTACTTTCGGAATTGATTCGGTTCCAAATGCCAATGCAGCAATAGCCTGGGCTCCTCCCACCTTATAGATCTCTGTTACACCACATATTTTTGCTGCAACTAATGTTCCGGCAAATACATGACCGTTTTTATCTGGCGGAGTCATCATGATAATACGTTTTACACCTGCCACTTTAGCAGGAATGATGCACATCATAGAGGAGGATGGATATGCTGCTTTTCCACCAGGTACATACACGCCGACTTTTTCAAGTGGTGTCACCTTTTGACCTAAAAGTGTGCCATCTTCTTTTGTATCAAACCAGCTGTACTGACGTTGTTTTTCATGGAATGCAACAATGTTCTCATATGCCTTTTCCATTACTTTAATCAGATCTTTATCATATGTTCTATAAGCTTCCTCTATCTCTTCAGATGTTACACGGATATTATCTCTATTTAATGCAAAATGATCAAACTTCATTGTATACTTAAATAAAGCATCATCCTTTTCTTCTCTTACATTACTTATAATTTCATTTACAGTCGCTTCATACTGTGTATATTGTGCCGGACTTCTTTTAAGCAGATTTGTCAGAATATCGTTCTTTGTTTCTGTTGTTAATTTTAATAGTTTCATCAGCGCTCACATTTCTCCTTTAATAAAGTAAGAATATTATTAATCCGCTCCGTCTCCATCCGCATACTTACCTGATTGACGATCATACGTGCTGAAAGCGGACATACTTCCTCGAGTACTTCCAGACCATTTTCCCTAAGTGTTGAGCCTGTCTCAACAATATCTACGATTACTTCTGAAAGTCCTACGATAGGTGCCAGTTCAATAGATCCATTTAATTTTATGATATCTACTGTCTGATGCTTTTTATTATAGAAGTAATCTTTTGTAATCCTCGGATATTTTGTTGCAACCCTGATCATTTCATGATGCATCAGTAAGTCCTTTGCAGATGCCGGTCCACAGACACACATTCTGCATTTTCCAAATCCAAGATCAAGCACCTCGTAATTCTTTCTGTTCTCTTCCATAATGGTATCTTTTCCTACAACACCGATGTCAGCAGCACCATATTCCACATAAGTAGGTACATCCGGTCCCTTTGCAAGAAAGAACTTTAATTTTAATTCTTCATTTACAAAAATAAGTTTACGGGAATCCTTATCCTTCATTTCTTCACATGTGATTCCGATTTGTTCTAATAATTCTAATGTTTTATTTGCCAGTCTTCCTTTTCCAAGTGCAAATGTTAAATATCGCATATTGCTACCTCACTTCCCGTCTTTTCATCGACAGAGTTTACATATACCTTATCTGCAGATTTAATTGTATAAATAAAATTAATATTCTGGCTATCTGTATATGTCTTTTCGTCTGACAGCTGTTCACGTAAAAGCATGGTAGCTGAGTAGCCTTTTGCCCGAAGAAGATCTGCACATTGAATGGCCGATTTAATCTGTTCTTTATCGTATATTACAAGCGTCGATTTTTTTCTTTCTGTTTCAATCTCTATATTCTGTCTGGATAAAGCAAATGCCAAGTGATCAATCACCATACCAAACCCAATTGCAGGAGCTTTTTTACCAAATTCATTCAATAATGAATCATATCTTCCACCCTTTGCAATCGCATCACCGTTTCCATATGTATATGCTCTGAAGACAATTCCTGTATAATAATGATACTTGCTTAACATCCCTAAGTCAAAGGAAACATATTTTTCGAGACCATATAAGGTTAAAATATGATACAGTTCTTCCAAACGTTCGACTGCTTTGATTGACCTCTGATTAGAAACAAGTGTTTTAGCCTGAGCCATCGATTCAATTCCACCAAACAGCTCAGATATTTTTAGAAAAGTCTGTTTAACACTTTCATCAATATTCATTTCATCTAGGATATCTTCCATACCAAAATAGTTTTTACTGGAAATGAAGTCTCTTAGAGTCAGTTCCATCTCATCATCAATTCCATACTCTGCGCACAGTCCCTTAAAGAATTCAACATTTCCTACACTGATCTGAAAATCCTTAAGGCCGGTTCTTTTTAATGAAGAAATAACGAGAGAAATAATCTCTGCATCTGCTTCAACTGTACCATCTGAGATCAATTCTGCTCCTATCTGTGTCGTTTCCTTTAATCTCCCCTGTAGATCATTTGTATTACAATAATTATTTCCAACGTAACAAAAACGAATAGGCATCGTTTCATCCATGAAATATTTTGCGGTTGCACGTGCAATCGAAGGTGTAAAATCAGGTCTTAATACAAGTGTATTTCCCTCTTTGTCAAAAAACTTATATAATTCATTAGATGGAACAGTTCCTATTTTACTTGAAAATATGTCAAAAAACTCAAAAGTCGGGGTTTGAATATCCTGATATCCATAAAGTTTCAGTTGATCATAAAGTAGATCCTGAAGTGCAAGTTTGCGCTCATATTCAGATCCGTATATGTCTCTGACGCCCTCTGGTGTATGTAATAATTGCTTTTTCATGCTCTTTCTCCTTGTGCTTTAGCGTGTTAACGTGATAGCATGCTACCAAATTAGTAAATCAAATTATTTGTATTATATGTGATAGACGAAAAACTGTCAATAAAAAAGATGCTATTGTATCTATGATTGACGTAATTGATCCAGAAGTTCGTCAAAATATGCTGGTAAGGGTGTCTCGAACTCCATGTACTGATTGGTTCTTGGATGTACAAATCCTATTGTTTTCGCATGAAGCGTCTGTCCCTGCAAATGAAATTTATCCTTTGTGTTACCATAAATACTATCCCCAAGCAGCGGATGTCCGATACTGGACATATGGACTCTGATCTGATGTGTGCGTCCTGTTTCGAGGATACATTCCACATACGTATACTGCTTAAAACGTTCTTTTACATAGTAATGTGTAACTGCATGTTTTCCTGTTGTAACACGCGTACTCATTTTTT
>JAAYYM010000653.1 GCA_012515365.1 Clostridia bacterium | reverse complement strand
ATTCGCTATTTCAACATCTTTATTAAAACCCCAGATTCGATCTAGAATCTGTTCTTTTTGCAGAATCTGATTTTTATTTCTGATCAACAGTTCTAACAGCTGGGATTCCGTCTTTGTCAGTGTAATGCTCTGTCCGCCAATTTGGCATGTGCATGTATCTATGTATAATTTCAGACCGGAAATTGCCAATTCTTCCGCTAGAAATTCTTTCTCACATCGTCTTGTCAAAGCCTTGACTCTTGCAAGAAATTCTTTGTTGGAAAACGGTTTGATCAAATAATCATCTGCGCCTGCCTCCAAACCATCTACTCTGTCATTAATCGTATCCTTTGCAGTCAGAAACATAACAGGTGTCGATATCCGCTCTTCTCTGATGGTTTTAAGGATCTGAAGACCTTCTCGTCCTGGCAGCATCCGATCTAATATAATACCATCATAAATTCCTGACAACGCACTATCTTCACCTGTTTCACCATCATATGCCGCATCTACCTGATATCCGTTTTTCTCCAATAAAAAAACCAGGGCATCTGACAATGCCACCTCATCCTCGACCAATAAAAGTCTCATGTGATGCCTCCTCCTATGTCTATAAACCTTTTTCATTATAGCATGCGGTTAAGACCCATTCAATCTTCCTCGATTGCATTAACCGGGCAGCCCTCCATTGCTACAATTGCACTATCACAAAAAGCTTCTGCCACCTCATCGCAATAAGATCTTGCTGTTCCATCCTCTGTCATTTCAAATACCTGCGGACACTCACTTGCACACATTCCACATCCAATACATGCCTCATTTACAATAAATTTCATTTGCTGTTCCTCCTGTTCGGAATAATCGATTATACTGTTATTGCTATATTATTTTCATCATATATTTTTTTATTCCTGATAATGAGAATGAGGAGATCTATCAGCTGAGTAAATTTATTTTAGACTATTTAAGCATTTCTGCTAATTCATAAACTCTTGCTTTTGTCATTTCTGCACCCTTCATAGCTTCTATACATGGCTGCATAGATCCACCTTCGAATTCAGCACCGGCTTTTTTAATTTCTTTTTCTTTATATGCAATCCATTCTCTTTCTTTAATCCTTAGCTCCTCCATCTGGCTCGCTTCAAGCTGAGACTCCAGCTGTTTCCATACCTTATTCAGCTCATTATCCCATACACCGTATATTTTACGTGCATATTCATTCATATCCTGTTGACTAAGTGCATCGTTTGTCAAATGATTCTCATAGTCAGCTACTTCATTGAGTGCTGCAGCAAATTTTTCATCCATAGCAGGATTTGCTGCTGCAGACGTATCAGCAGTATCCTCTGTGGATTCTATACCGTCATCCGTTCCTGTAAGATCAGCAGCATTGACTTCATTTGTATTGGTTTTGGATATATCATAACCAGAAAATCCAAAGCCAGCTGAAACATTAAACAGTCCATAAAACGGAAGTTCTTCTGTTGTTTCGTCCATTCCTGCACATGTCTGAATCCACTCTGTAAACTCTGTCGGAAGCTCCTTGACCGGTGCACCCGGAAGGTAAAAATAAAGGTCGGTTGCTTCATCTAATCCACATGGTTCTGCGTAGACATATCGTATCTGATCGATGACTTCTTCTGTGTCTGGTGAATGTTTCAGCTGCATATCCTTAATTTTGACAGAATACGTATACTCATTTACCTGCTCAGGCTGCGTAAACGCACCTGAAAACTCACACAGATAAATAGTTCCGTTTTCATACCCCTCAGCACTCTCACCCTGCTCTGCATCCTGATAAATTCCTGCAAATGTACCGTCCTCATGTATGAGCAGCTGCGTTCCCCATGCACCTACTCCACTTGATAGATAAAATTCATAATTTTTTAGTTTCTGAAAAGAAAAGCTATCTGTATCCTCTGTTGTTTGAGCTTCCTCAATAATAGTTGTCTCTTCACTCTTTTCAATTGACACATCAGTCAGATCAATTTTATTGCAGCCTGACAGCATTGCAGCTATGATGAAAACAAATATCAATGTTAATCCCGAATTTTTCTTTCTCATTTTCTCTATACTCCTCGTCTTGATTAATATGCTGATTATCATAATTGTGTTGATTTCAAATATACTGATTTATGTTATCATAGATCTCTTTTTATTGGAAGATCATCCTTACCCAAATACATACAACAGGTATGATACAGCTTTGAAGGATCGATTGGTTTTGCCAGATGGGCATTCATACCTGCATCGAATGCAACACGGGCGTCCTCGCTAAAAGCATCAGCTGTCATTGCTATAATCGGTACGCTTTTGGCATCAGCTCTGTCCATTTCCCTTATGATCTTTGTAGCAGTGATACCATCCATGATCGGCATTCTGATATCCATCAGGATCAGTTGATAATAGCCGATTTGGGATTCAGAAAACATCTGGCATGCTTCCTTGCCATTTATGGCGCGCTCTACCTCCACACCGTATTTTTGCAAAAGTACCTTTGCAATTTCTGTATTGATATCATTGTCTTCACCGAGCAGGATTTTTGTTCCATTCAAAATGCTGTAATCATGTACTTTAAGTATGGGAGTCTGCTTTTTAGCTTTCACTTTTTCAACAGGCAGATCAATGGTAAAAACAGTCCCCTTGTTCAGTTCACTTTGTAAATCAATGGTGCCACCCATCATCGTCACCAATTCTTTCACAATAGACAAGCCAAGTCCTGTTCCCTGATTTCTCTCAGATGTATCCTTTCTGTATTCCTGATTAAAGCTGTCAAATGCATGTGGGATAAACTCTCTGCTCATACCAATCCCATTATCTTTGACAATGAAACGCTTGATTTCTTTCTGATTTTTCTTTGATGCTAATTCTGTGATAATAAGCTCTACTTTTCCACCTATTTGAGTGAATTTTACTGCATTTGAGAGTAAATTAACAAAAATTTGATTAAATCTTACATGATCAACCAAAATACCATCCATACCAGCCTGACTGATATCCATAGAGAATGTGATGTTCCTGTTTTTACTCAATTCATCTATGACATTGTGCATCGTCTTTTCAAAATCAGTCAGATAATAAGGTTCTGGATTCAGTTTAATGCATTTTTGCTCGATTCTTGACATATCCAATACATCATTGATAATTCCAAGAAGATAATCACCGGACATATTTACTTTTTCCAAATATTCTCGGAGTTTATCTTGATCAGCCCCCTCCAAAAGCTCTTTATTGGAAAATGCCAAAATGGCATTTAGCGGAGTACGAATATCATGGCTCATACGAGACAAAAATGCGCTCTTTGCCTGATTTGCATCGTTTGCAAGTGCAACGGCCGCCTGTAAAGCTTCATTTTGCTGCCGCTCTTCTACAAAAGCTTTGGTAACATCCCTACGCGTCAGGACAATGGTATCTTTTCTGTCATCTATATAATAAGCATTTGCATATTTCCAATGGATCGTCCCATCCTCAGTCACACGATAATTAACCGACGTGATAGGATCATGCTCCAGACGTTGTACTAAATTATCAATATGATAGAAGTTTATAAAATAATCCCGATCTTCCTCAAGCACAACACTCTTGCAGGCAGCTTCACTTTCCTGTTCAAATATAAACTGATCATAAACCTTATTATAATTGACACTCTCCACCATATGAGCAATGTAGGCAATCCCTGTCTTGATATTAATATGAAAAATAGATTCAATATCTTTATTTAACAACGTTCCGATCGATAATTGATCTTTCTTTTTCCGATCAATATCACTGCATGCCAAAAAAGCGATTGGTTCGCCTTCATCCGGCTTTTCAATCATAATGACATCCATTCTGACCCAATGGTACTCTCCATCACCTAATAGCCTGCGATATGTAATAGAATACTCTTTTTTTCCACTCTGATAAGATGCTCTGAGTCCCTTGAGATACAGATTTTCACTCACATAATCTAAATCCTCAGGAAATATCTCTGACTTAATTTGTTCCATCGTATGATAGCTAAGTTTGGTTCCCTTTTTCATATACGTTCTGTCACCATACTGAGATTCATACTCCTCAATCACACCAGAATTTAAATTAACCTGATAGTAGAAAACGGAATCACGCATCAGCTTCTTCCGCAACTGTATTTCATACTGATAACGCTTTTGAGTATCATATTCGATTTGCTTGATCTTAAGCTCTGCCAGCCGCTGTTCATGTACGTCAAAAACAACCGCATTTACCATGATGCGCCCATTTCTTCGTTCTATTTCTGTTCCTCGTACATTGACCCAGCGCTTTGTTCCATCTTTTCTAATCACACGTATGAATATATTCAGCGGTGTCCCATTTCTGATCATCATGTAAATTTGAGACTGTAGTTCCTCTTTATCTTCATCTGCGACAAATGCAAAAGGATTATTATTTGCCAAATCATAATCATCCTTTTCATAGCCGGTGATACTGTAAACCCCCTCTGACAGATAAAGCGTGCGAATTCCATCTGGCAAGAGCTCATACGTAGCCAGCCCACCTGGGATCGTATTGATCAAAAGCTGCAAACGCTTTAATGCCTCTCTATTATCTGTGATATCACGCCCTGTGCCATAAATCCCGATGATATTTCCGTAATTATCCTTTAGCAAATATTTGGACATACTGGAATACCTGATAATGCCATCCTTCATCGGAAGTTGGTCGATGTGGTCAATGATCGGTTCATTGCTCTCCATAAGCCTGATATCTTCTGTATAGTACTGAATCGCCAAATCCGGTTCAAACAAATCAAAATCCGTCTTACCAACTGCTTCCTTTAAATCTTTAATTCCAAGCAGATCAGCAAACATTTGAGACAGACATACATATTTTAGTGACCTGTCTTTAATAAAAACTATATCTTTCGTCGAAGTCATCATCATATCAAGCGCGACCGGAATCATCTTTTGGAAAGCGGATGCTTCCTTATTTTTTTGTTCATTTAGGTTTATTTCTTCCATCTGCCAGTTTCCTCCCAAACATAACAAACACAATCATATTGCCTTAAACTATGCATCAAAGGTATCCCGCTGTGTGAGATCTTTTTTTTGATTATATCATAAATTTTCCATTTTCTGTAGTTATAAGCTACCTTTGACATGCATTTTTTTAATTTTTATGAAATCTGCATAAAAAAAACACCTTCCATGTGAAATTCCTCACAAAAAGATGCTTTTTGTTATTCTTATTTACTATTTTGCGCTTGCGATACTTGTAATCAGATATTTATGAGATAACATCTCTTTGTATTGTGAATTCAATTCATCAAGTGTCATGAACGCTGCTTCAAGTCTCTGGTTTTGAAAATATAAATCTGCCAGCTCGCGGTAGGCAGACAAATTAGCATGATCACATGCAATTGCCTTGCGGTAATTCTCTACTGTCTCATTGAAATCTCCTGCTTTTGATGATCGCGCCATACCTAGATACGCATCTGATAAACCTTTGAGTGCTGTCTGATTGTTATCATCCAATTCCAACATAGCCCTATACGTTTCTGCGGCTTCCTCATACTGTTCATTATGGATCTGTTCGACTGCCACTGCATTCATCTGATGCATTTTGTTCCATGGAGAGTGTTCAAAGACCACTAATCCCAATGCAGCTGTTGCACTTACTGTAATGACACCTGCGGTCATTAAAACTGCAAGTATCTTTTGGTTCCCCTTAAAAACCTTGTTTCCCATTTCCTTCTCCCTTCAAATAGATATATATACGGTGTGTACGTATGCCTTTCCCCTTCGGTCATACGCATTTGTATATCATTTACATCTCACAGAATACCACACTGTATTGTATGATGCAATCATTTTTTTACTATATTTTGAAATTTTTATAGCAATCTTTGAAAGAAAGATGATCTGGTTCCATTCATATACTTATTTAAATATTTTTATTCTGTTTTCTCCCGCTTTCAATCCTTCTATCGGTCCTGGCGTCGGTACTGCTGCCCTTTGATTTCCTAAGAAATCCCGATCCAGAATAATCTGTGAACCGTCTGGATTTTCAAAAGCAGCTTCTGTAATGCGCACCATCTCGATATCTTCTGTTTTTAGAATCGTTGTTGGAAGCTTAAGCATGTCCGGTTCCACATAAATGTGCAGATAAACACCATCTTCCTCACTCGTCACCTGAACCTTTGGATCTGCATCTGATACGAAATTACAGTTCTCTCTGTTAAACGGCTTAGCTCCATTTAAATATACATTTTTGTTGATATATGCCGGCTGTGT
>JAAYYM010000741.1 GCA_012515365.1 Clostridia bacterium | reverse complement strand
CGGTTTACAACCAGCTGGTGTACACTTTTCACGTTTCGCGCCGCTTCGAGGCGGCTCATCTGCGCCTGGTGCTGCGCAGGGCGGGCATTGATCCGTACTACACTTTCGTGCCCAAGGGAAAGGAGGAAACACGGGCGTATCGAGTTCCCATTGCCCGGGTCATGCAGGAGCAGAAGGAGGAAACCCGGCTGCTGCCCGGCATGAGGCGGACGGACGAAGTTGTCTACAATCTCCCCGGCCTGGGGAAGAACTACATGAGAGCCGTGCAGCATCGTGACGTGATTTCTGTGTCGGCGAACGGTGCAAGAGTTTACGAGTTTCACCCATGGGAAAAGAACCTGGTGCGGCGTGATTCCTACGTAGGCGAGGACATCCCGATCCTGGATTATCTCAGCCGGCTTTCGGAGATAGGCGAAGACCCATCCGACTATGAAAGCATCTGGTACTATTTCTAAAGGATTGCTTTGAAATCTCGGCAGCCGCAGTCGTTCTCTTGCCGGTGGATAGGGTAGACAGGAAAGGAAGCCAGGGGCGGGGGGCCTGGCTTTCCTGCTGCGGGGTAAGGAAGGATTTAATGGGGGATTTTGGATAGGTTGTCTAGTGCGGAGGATAGAGCAGTTGCAGGAGCGAATGGAATCGGGTGCATCATGTATTTTGGAATGCGAGAGGATGTATTTCCCTGTCGGGTGCCGGTAGTTGGAATGTAGTCCAGGCACGGGTTCGAACCGGGGTCTGCGTATTCGGCGTCATCGGCCGAAAAGCCAAGGGAGACCGTGCGGAACGGTTCGTACTGACCTGGATCTGTCTGCGCCCGGTGGTTCTTCTTGTGATGCGGATCGCCGCAAAGGGCGTGCACAAAGGGAAGCCTACGAATAGCGTGGGTCGAACCGGAACGGATACCAGGATCCGGGTATTCCGAGAGCTGCAGTTGTCGAGCGGGGTGGGGGATGATTAACATAGGATTATGCCTAAGTACCAGGTGCATACGGGTGTATGGAGGATGATTCTTGAAACAATGGAATCGCAAACCTGTTCTTCCGGATGATAGGCTGCTCCCACAAGCGGGGGAGACCGAAAGAGAGCAGAAATGGGTTGGGGAACTGCTGATTAAGAAATCACCCGCGGCAGTTCCGCCCGGCTTTTCGTTGGGTAACAGGTTGATGCGATAGGTGGGAGTATAAAATGAAAGGGTTTGGAAAAGGAAGTTGCACGTACGAGGGTGAGTTCTTCTCGAACGGAGAGAAACTCTGCGTGAGCGACAGGTGCATGGTTTGTCGTGACGGTGAGTGGGAAGAGAAGACGGACCTGTTTGTCCTGTAAAACAAACCGCATACCCGGGAGTGACGGAGTTTCGGCTCCGGAAGCCCTGATTGAAGCAAACGGGAGTGGGGGAGGGATCGGCGGCACGAGGCGGATCTCTCCCCCTGTTTTTGGGTTCATCCGGCAAACGGGTACCTCCAGTGTCTTCAGGTATCTGTTGCTTTCCACGCAAAGGATCTATGGCATCACAACGTCCTTCCCGCGAAGGCGGGAATCCAGGAGCGGATTGCGCCATAAAGGTCTCTCATGCGGACAGGGGGACAGGTCCGAACCTGCCGCGGTTATACCCTGGCAGATGTGGCAAGCGGAGCCGAAAGGGGTCTTGCACGAGAGCTTCTGGGGAACAGGAGGTTGCCCCGGGGATGTAGGGGTCTATCTGCCGTCCATGACAGCGCGCAGGCTCTGCAGGAAAACCTCGGGCGGAGAAAAGCCGAGACGCTGAGCATTCGTTACATCCACCTGTGCGTTGTTGTAGGCTTTCACATTATACCAGATGGTCGCACGCGTGTAATAGGCTTCGGGATT
>JAAYYM010000652.1 GCA_012515365.1 Clostridia bacterium | reverse complement strand
GTTAATGAGCAGGTCATGATCGGTCGTATCGACCAGCAGATTTTTGTAAATAAACGTATGATTGACTATATGTCAGAACATAAGGCGATTAACATAAAGACCCGTCATTACATGATGAATTATCTAGATATTGTAACGACAGTTACGTCGATCATGTTGATAAAGTCAGGCACTGACGAAAACCTGCAGAAAAAACGTGAGCTTTGGAATTATATCAAAGAAAAGGACCGTTGGATGTATTTCAGACTACGCAATGGGATCTTAGGACAGGCTATGAATCTGCCGGGAAAAGGCGGAAGAAAAATCTCCGTAGCCGAATATAAGATCGTACGGAGATTTGTAGGATTTAATTAAGATTAACGAGCACTTTGTCTGATTTGTTTCTTTGCAAGGATCGTAGCGTAATCAAATCGGTATACGATCGGGTACAGAACAACGACCAGCAAGAACGCCGTGATTACATCAAATACAGAGTGTTGTTTTAAAAATACAGTAGATAGAACGATGGAGATGCAAAGTATCAATGAAGAGTTGCAGATCCATCGTTTTTCTTTGATTACGCGATTATGTGTCAAAGCAATGTGTGCGCCAATCGAATTATATACATGAATACTCGGAAATAGATTGGTCGGGGTGTCAATGCTGTACAAATGAGCTACCATTGAAGTAAAAATGTTTTGATGCGCAAACGTATTCGGACGCAGATGGTGTCCATTCGGATAAATGGTCGAAACAATTAAAAATAATGTCATGCCGGTAAACAGGAAAATGCAGCTTTTGACATATGCCTTTTCATCTGTAAAGAGACCAATTACTATGACTGAAGCAACATAAGCGAACCACAAAAAATAAGGGATGATGAACCATTCACAAAATGGAATGTAGTCATCGAGCGCCATGTGAATGACATGGATTCTGTCAGCAAGTGTGATATTCCGTTCAATATGAGAAAACCAGGTGAAATAGAAGATCGAAAAAACAGGTAATATCATTGCAAGTCTAATACGCTGTAGCATAACAGGATGATGCATAGAAAATTCGTAAAATTTTCTACTACATATTTTTTTGTTTAAAACAGCATTGAAAAATTTCTTAAAATAAGAACGAAACATAGTAAAAACCTCTATTCTTTATCAAACATACTAAGCTACAATAAATCGAACCTGACAGGGGGCGGTAGACATCGTGATTTCAGTCTGAAAACCTGCAGATTCTCCATCTGTATGGACCGGAGCTTTTTGATCGGTTATGATGCGGACCTTTTTGGCTCTGAGTGTCTGGATTCCTTTATGACGGATGTGCTCTCCCTTAAATGCTGTAGGAAGAATAAACAGTGTCCGTAACTTACTGACATTGCAGGCCAGACAGATGTCCAGATAACCATCCGAACAATCAGCCTCAGGGCAGAACATAAATCCACCACCTTCATATTTATGCACCATAACAGTGACAAAAATATAGTTATGCAGCGGAATGACTCTTGTGTCATCAAGGATCAGTTCGCAGTCGTGTGACTTGGTACGAATCAGTTGTTTCAGCGCGATGATCAGGTAGGTCAGCTTGCCAAGATGCCATTGGTTCAGTTTTTTCTTGATCTTGGAATGGAGTGCTTCATGGCAAATTGCCGCGTCATATCCAATTCCCATGCTGACTCCAAATTTATACTCTTTTCCATCTGGCGTGTTCATCATACCGACATCTGTGAGTTTATACTCATTTGGATGAAGCACAATGCTGAGCGCTTTTTTAGGATCAGATGGAATCCCTAAATCTCTGGCAAGATCATTACTGGAGCCGGTAGGAATGTAACCGAGCGTAATGTTCTCATAGCTTTGCATACCGGAAAGAACTTCGTTCATTGTTCCGTCGCCGCCTAGAACAACGATCGTGCCTTGACATCCGTTTTCAGTCAGGCTTTTAGCAATCGAAGAAGCTGAGCCGATGCCATCTGTCAGATATGACGTATATTCAATATCCTGTTCCTTAAGAATCTCTTTCAGCTGATTCCAGATGCGCAGTCCATTGCCTGTACTGGAAGCCGGATTTATGATGAAATGATACATAGTTATCCTCCGTAATTTAACAAGGTTCAGTTTACTATATTTATTGTGAAATAACAAGATTATATTAATTTTTTTATTCCATTATAATGGGTTTTATGCTATATTATATTTTAGTCACCTAAAGTGAGAGGTAGAAAATGAACGTGGAGGGATTAATATGTATTCTTTGGATGAAGTAAGAAACGTGGATCCAGAAGTTGCTGAGGCGATTGTGAAAGAACAGGAAAGACAGAACAGCCACATTGAGCTGATTGCATCTGAAAACTGGGTAAGTAAGGCAGTAATGGCTGCTATGGGAAGCCCATTAACGAATAAATATGCAGAAGGGTATCCGGGAAAGAGATATTACGGCGGATGTGAATGTGTTGATATTGTAGAGGATCTTGCAAGAGATCGTGCGAAAAAGATTTTTGGCTGTGATTATGTAAATGTTCAGCCACATTCAGGTGCTCAGGCAAACATGGCATGCTTTTTTGCAATGCTCGAGCCAGGGGATACATTTATGGGTATGAACCTTGATCATGGCGGACATCTGTCACATGGTTCACCTGTTAATATGTCAGGTAAATACTTTAACTGTGTACATTATGGTGTAAACGATGAAGGCTTTATTGATTACGATGAAGTTAGAAGAATTGCACTTGAATGCAAACCTAAAATGATTCTTGCCGGTGCAAGTGCATATGCAAGAAAAATTTATTTTAAGAAATTCCGTGAAATCTGTGATGAAGTAGGTGCTTACTTCATGGTTGATATCGCTCACATCGCAGGTCTGGTTGCAGCAGGATTACATGAGAACCCAATCCCATATGCAGATGTTGTTACGACAACCACACATAAGACACTGCGTGGACCTAGAGGCGGTATGATCATGTGTAATCAGGCAGCAGCAGATAAATTCAATTTTAATAAGGCAATTTTCCCTGGTATTCAGGGTGGTCCTCTGATGCATGTGATCGCAGCAAAAGCAGTTTGCTTCAAAGAAGCACTTGAGCCTTCTTTCAAAGAATATCAGCAACGCGTTTATGATAATGCACAGGCTTTATCTAAAGCGCTGATGAATAGAGGAATCAAGATCGTATCAGGTGGTACAGATAATCACTTGATGTTAGTAGATCTGACAAACTTTAACCTGACAGGAAAAGAAGTAGAGAAGCTTCTTGACCGTGCGCATATCACAGCAAATAAGAATACCATTCCAAACGATCCACAGTCACCATTTGTAACCAGTGGTATTCGTCTCGGAACACCTGCTGTGTCATCCCGTGGATTAAATACAGCTGATATGGAGCAGATCGCCGAAGCAATTGCGACTGTAATCAAAGAAGGCGAAGCAGGAATTGACAAAGCAAAAGCAATTATCAAAGAATTAACAGATAAATATCCGTTGGTACAGTAAGGTTTATCCTTAGCATTTCCCTTGTTTAAATGAGCTTTGGGCTTGAGGGGGATGATCTCTAGGCTGTGACTGACAGGAAAACAAGAAATGGTTTACAAACATTTGCAACGATTTCGTGAACTAACTTCTAACTTCGACTAGACAATCAAAGCTTTGCTTTCATTGTGAGTCTGCGTAAGGAGTGGATTTCACTTAATCTAAGTATGCAAATTATTGTTTGTAAACCATTTTTATTTTTTGTCAGTTGAATTTCCTCTACACCACTTGCTAAAAAACCAAAATATACCACCCTCAATCGTTGTTAATTTTCCCTCATTGTGGTACACTAATGCCGAAGGAAATTTATGAAGAGTGAGAGATCGGATTTAAATATGAAATCAGATAAAAATAAAGAAAGAGAACCTGTTATTCAAGTCAGGGATCTCAAGAAAATCTACCGTGTTGGTGAGACCAAGGTACATGCACTGAATGGGGTGGATTTTAGCATATATAAAGGAGAATTTTGCTCGATTGTCGGAACGTCAGGTTCGGGAAAGTCAACATTGCTTAATATGCTGGCCGGCCTTGAGAAGCCGACAAAGGGAGAGATTCTCATAGCAGGACATCATATTGAACAGATGAATGAATCTCAGCTGGTCAGTTTTAGACGTGAGCATGTGGGATTTATTTTTCAGTCCTTTAATCTACTGGGAACACTAAATGCAATTGAAAATGTGGCATTACCCTTGACCTTTCGAGGAATGTCAAAAAAGGAACGCCTAAAGCGGGCAAAAAAGACATTGAAGCTGGTAGGACTGGAAAAGCATGCGCAACATACACCGACACAAATGTCCGGCGGACAGCAGCAGCGCGTTGGAGTGGCACGTGCACTTGTTGTAAATCCTGAAATCATTTTTGCAGATGAACCGACAGGTAATCTTGATTCAGCCACCTCAGCAGAAGTGATGGAGCTCATGCGAGCTGTTGTGAGAGAGCAACAGCAGACACTGGTCATGGTAACACATGATAATCATCTGGCATCCTTTGCAGATCGCATTTTCCACATTCGCGACGGTAAGATTATAAAAATAGAAGAAAACAACAAAGAGACTAATTCAGAAACTAATTCAGAGACTAATACAGAAACTAACTCGGAGGATACAGAACATGAAACAGCAGAACAAGATTAATTGGAACGAATGCATAATGAAACAGATGAAAATATTTATGATTTGTCTGCTGATGTTTGGGATATGCTTTGGAAACCCAACTCATGTATATGCAACAACATCAGGAAACAATGTACAGAATCATAATTCAGGCAGTACAAATTATTCCGGCACGTATTCCTCCAGTGATTATATCAAGCCGGGTAATTACTGGTTTACACCGACTGTCAAGTATGGTGATTTTGTGACGATCACGCTCCCTCTTGTTAACATGACACCGTATAACATCAAGGACATTGTCATCACGCCCCTTATTAGTGGCGACAAAAAAAGCTGGCCGTTTGAAATCACACAGACTAATTACGTGCTGAAGCTGGATGCTTTGTCTGGTGAAAAATCAGAACCTGATGTAAATAAGCGAACCCGAGATCTTTTTTGGACTTATAAAGTTCGTGATGATGTATTAAATGGATATTATCCGATCACCTATGAAATTTTATATACCGATGAGGCATGTAATCAGGGATCCTGCAAGATTACTACTTATGTAAACTGCATTGGTAAGAGCGGTGCGGGAAGTATCAGCGGAGACGATGAAGATAAAAAGACATCAACACCAAGAATCATAGTCACAGGATTTGAGACAGAACCGGAAAATGTGTTTGCCGGTGAAAACTTTATGCTCAATCTACACGTGAAGAATACATCTTCAAAGACTGCAATACAGAATGCAGAGTTTGATCTTGTGGCGGCTGTAGAGGGAACCGATAAAAATGCGACCTATGCGGCATTTTTGCCAACTTCCGGTTCGAATACCGTTTATGTAGACCATATAGCCAGTGGTGAGACAGTTGACATAAATATTGAGTTCACAGCGAAAGCAGATCTTGCACAAAAACCATATGTGTTGGATGTAAAGATGAAATATGAAGATATGGAGAGCAATCCGTATGAATCAACCGGCAGTGTATCAATACCGGTGAAGCAGCAGTCTAAATTTGAGACAAGCTCCATTGAGATCCTGCCGTCAGACATTTCTATTGGAAACGAAGCCAATGTTATGTTCAGCATTTATAATACAGGAAAGACGAAACTCTATAATGTCAAAGCGCAGATACTGGCTGATTCCATAACAGGCGGTGATGCATTTGTAGGAAATCTGGATTCAGGTGCGACCGGCAGCGTAGATGTGATGGTTACAGGTGCGGCAGCAACACAGGACGATGGAACGCTTAAGGTTATTGTTTCTTATGAAGATGATACCGGAAAAGAGTTTTCAGAAGAATTCAGCACAACTTTATATGTATCAGAACCGATGATGGAAGAGCCTATGCCAATGGAAGAAGAAGTTGTAAAACCTGCTTTCCCAAGATGGGCTATCATTGTAATTGTCATAGTGGTTGTTTTGATTGCTGTGATTGTTATCGTGACGCTGCTGCTACGTAAAAAGAAGAAAAAGAAGGAAGCGCAGCTTCTGATCGAAGACCTGGAAGAGGATGAATAAATGAGGCTGATTGATTTGCTGCGGATGAGCAGCAGTAATCTATTCAAAAGAAAAATCAGAACGATACTTACCGTGCTTGGTGTTGTGATCGGAACTGCGTCAATTGTAGTGATGATCTCGCTGGGGCTTGGTCTTAATAAATCAACCATGGAACAGATTGAGAGTTATGGAAGTCTGACGATGGTCCGTGTCATGGAGGCTTATGATGATATGGGGGGCAGCCAGGGCACCACTTCATCAAAGGATAAAAAGCGTCTGACAGATGCACTGGTAACAGAGCTTTCTATGCTTCCAAATGTGGAGAGCGTATCCCCGATTTTGAGATCCAGCGTAGTCGCAAGACAAGGCATTTACGAAGCTCAGGTTTCCTTAGTGGGAATGACGGAGGAAGCTCTTAAGAATACCAATATGGAGTTTGAAAATGGTGGAATTCCAAAGGCAGATGAACCACTTTCTTTTATATACAGTCCACAGCTGGCGCAGAATTTCTATAATGTTAAAACGGGAGTATATACGTATTGGCAGACGCAGGTATTGCCGGATATAGACTTTTGGGGACAACCTGTTTTTATCATTTTTGATACAGAAGCATATTTCAATGCCAAAGGTAGTAAAAATAATATGTCACTTAACGTTGGAACATCAAGTGATACCGATACTGGAACAGAGCCTGCCAAAATGCCGAAAAAATATATGATACCGGTAGCAGGAACATTGGTAAAGGTTGATGAAAATAGGTATGATCCATATGGAAGTGAAATTTACTGTGAACTTACACCTATGATTACACAGCTAAAAAAGATTTATAAAAATAAAGTCATTCCCGGACAACCGTCAAAAACTGGTGGTAAACCGTATAAAGAAATTTTCTATAGTGAGATTCAGGTAAACGTAGATACCATGGAACACGTGATGGAAATCCAAAAAATGATTACAGAAATGGGATATCAGGCAAACTCAGATGCGGAATTTGTCGAATCCATGCAGCAACAATACAAGAGTATCCAGCTATTGCTCGGAGGAATCGGAGCTGTATCTTTATTTGTTGCAGCAATTGGTATTACGAACACAATGATGATGTCAATTTATGAGAGAACGAAGGAAATTGGTGTTATAAAGGTACTTGGTTGTAGTCTTGGAAATATCAGAAGCATGTTTTTGCTGGAAGCCGCGTATATTGGATTGATCGGTGGTATTATTGGAATCCTGCTTAGCTATCTGATCTCTACAATCATTAACCGAATAGCAGGAAGCATGGATTCGTACCAGAGTACGATTTCCTATATTCCGTTTTGGTTGGCTGCGATTGGTCTTGGGTTTTCTGTTGCAGTCGGAATGGTAGCAGGCTTCTTCCCAGCTTTACGCGCCATGCGTCTGTCTCCGTTGGCAGCGATCCGAAACGAATAAAACACATTAAATACAGAGGAACCAGAACATGATATTCAGCAGTTTACTATTTTTATTTTGGTTTATGCCAATCTTTTTTCTTTTATATTACTTGTGTTCTTTAGGGAAAAATACGAACACGATAAGAAATGTGCTTCTCTTTATTGGAAGCATCATTTTTTATGCATGGGGGGAGCCTAAATATCTGATACTGATCATCGTCTCCATTTTGGTCAATTATGCAGCAGGGCTCGTAATAAATCACTTTGATCAGAATGAAATCATGAGAAAAATTTCACTGATCGTTGTCATTTTATTTGACATTGGAATGCTTGTCATTTTCAAGTATACGAACTTTTTAATCCAGATCATCAACCAGCTTCTTCACACCTCCTTTAGTGATGTGAACATTACGTTACCTTTGGGAATCAGTTTTTACACGTTTCAAATCATGTCGTATGTTATTGATTTATATAGAAGAAACATAAAAGTGGAAACCTCATTATTAAGACTTGGCACCTATTTGGTAATGTTTCCGCAGCTGATCGCCGGACCGATCGTGGTATATGCAAAGGTTGCCGATGAACTTAAGGAACGCAGACTTAGCCTTTCGGAAATAGAAGACGGACTGCGCCTGTTTATACTTGGACTGGGATCAAAGGTTTTACTTGCAAATCAGACCGGTGCACTGTTTGATGAATGCAAAGCTCTTGGTTTTGAAAATTTGAGTATGCCGCTTGCATGGATGGGAATGCTTGCATTTTCTCTACAGATTTATTTTGACTTTAACGGGTATTCTCTCATGGCAATTGGACTTGGCAAGATGCTGGGATTTCATTTTCCGGACAATTTTGATCATCCATATATATCTGCCTCAATCACGGAGTTTTGGAGACGCTGGCACATCACACTGAGCACATGGTTTCGTGAATATCTGTATATTCCATTGGGAGGAAATCGAAAGGGAAAGCTTCTCACTTACATAAATCTGCTGATTGTCTGGAGTATTACGGGGCTTTGGCATGGAGCAAACTGGAACTTTGTTTTATGGGGATTGTTTTTCTTTGTACTTCTTATGATTGAAAAACTTGGATTTGGAGTCTTTTTAAAAAAACATCATATATTTGCTCATACATATACATTGATCGCAATTGGATTTAGCTGGATTGTATTTGCTATTACAGATCTGAGTGAACTTGGCATTTATATAGCGCGTTTGTTTTCGTTTCAATTGTCAACATCTACTCTGCCATTAGAGAGCATTGTTTATTATAGTAGAAACTATGGCGTAATACTGCTTCTTGGCTGTTTCTTTTCTACGCCGGTATTTAGAAAACGATATGATGCACATAAACAATCTGCGATTGTCACGCTGTTGCTTTTGCTGATCGTAGTCTGCTCAGTCTCTTATCTGGCTGACGCATCCTACAATCCATTTTTGTATTTTAGATTTTGAGGAATGAAACGATGAAGCAGATGAATGAATCAAAGAAACAAGTTCATAAAGAACATATCAAAAAGCATGCACTGGCTGTTTTATATGTGATATTTTTACTGACTGTCTGTGTGAGCGGTATGATCAGAAAGGATACGGTTTTTTCTGAAAAAGAAAATCGTAACCTTGCTAAGAGACCTGACTGCTCTCTTAATAAACTGTTGGATCAGTCGTTTATGCGTGAATTTGAACTATATATAGAGGAGCAGTTTCCATTCAGGGAGCAGTGGATCGATGGGAAAGCCTATGTGCAAAAAGTACTGCTTAAAAATGAAAATAACAGCATTGTGAAGGGCAAAAATCAGTACCTGTTTTCAAAAGAAGTAACGGATGAGCGTAAACTTTCAAAAAATGAGGCGTCGATCAGGGAGTTTCTTAAACGGCATGAAAATGCTATGGTCGGGATTGCGCCAAATTCCTATGCAGTTTTGACTCAATATCGTCCCTATGGTATGCCTTGCACCGATCAGTTTAAAGAGATCGATCATTTTTATCAGAGCATTGATCAGTGGGAGGGGAAAACCTTGGATATTATAGGAAGCCTTATGAAACATCAGGATGAGGAACTCTATTATCATACGGATCACCATTGGACGACGCAGGGCGCGTATTATGCGTATACAGAGTTTTGCAGACAGAAAGAGCTGACCCCTGTAGAACTTTCACATTTATCGTCGAATCTTGTTGCAAATTTTTACGGGACATATTATTCTAAATACAATGGGTTCAAAGGTCAGAGTGATGAAATTGTTTATTATGATATTCCGATTGAGCAAATGATCACTTCGGACGGAGAAACTGTTGACCGGCTTTATGATAAAAGTAAAGAAAACGAATATGATAAATATGCGTTATTTCTATATGGAAACCATGGATATGCGGCAATCACGACAAAAGAGGACGATACATGGAAAGAGAACAATGATCAGAAAGCAGACAGTATCCTGATTATCAAAGATTCTTATGCAAACTGTATGATTCCTTTTTTGTGTCAGCATTATCAGACGATTTATATAGTGGATCTGCGTTATTATTCAGATCGAGTTTCTGACTTGATTGCAGAAAAACAGCCGGATGACATTCTGCTGTTAAACAATTTCTCATTTTTAGCAGAAGACAATCATTTTTACAAACTAAATCAATAAGTATGGGCGTAATGGGGAAAACGTTCAAATTACATATCAATAGGCATATTGCGGATAAGAGGTCTAAACGGAATGAAAAATAGAAATAAGGGTAGGGTAACTCCCTTCATAGACGAAAAGAGGGCATTGCCGTATCCATCAGCGCGGGCAGCACAAACACAGCAGATACAGCAAAGAGTCAATACACATAAGGCACTGAGTGCCAGAAAGACAGTAAATTTAGAAATGACACCTGCTAAGGAGCAGGATCAAAATAAACATGCTGCGATGTCACATCAGACATTTCATGCAAATATCGAACAGGAGCTGGCGCTTGAAAACGAGAAGCTCGATGAGGAAGAAGAATTAGAAGCAGCGGAAGAAATCATTGAAGACTGGCTTGCGGACGAAGAAATCGATGCGGATGACTGGGAAACCGAACTGACAGATTTCTTGAATATAACAGCGCCACATGCGCAACCATCAAAATCATCAAAATCATCGGAGCATGTGACAGCAAGGCAGAACGTGCAGACGGAAACAATTATTTCTCAGAATACAAGTGCAGAGACAAAAGCAATTACATCTCCGAATACGAATGCAGAGGCGAAGGCAATAGTATCTCAGAGTGCGAGGGCGGAGGAGGAAACAACGACATCTTCGAACACGAGTGCAGAGGCGAAGACAACTACATCTCCGAACACGAGTGTAGAGGCAAAGACAACTACATCTCAGAGTACGAGTGTAGAGGCGGAACCAATTTCTTCTCCGGATTCAGTTGTAGATCGGACAACGGTTGCTTCTCAAGGAATAAGCGAAGATCAGAAAAAAACTACTCCGCTAGGTACGACAGCAGAGCAGGATTCAGACTCTGCAAAAGAAGATCTTGATTATGTTGAACTCAAGAAAGCACATGGCAGAATAAGAAGTATTGAGATCATACATGGATTAAAATTTGCGCTGATTATTTTAGTGACCTTATCAATTGCTGCAGCAGCGGGAATAACAGTAGCGTTATACGAAAACGATGCGACCTGGAACGATTTTTTACTGGCATTTTCAAAAGATAACAGTCAGACAACAGCAACAGAAATTCATAACGAATTCATGACTGCATCCGGTAACCTTTCGATTTCTGAGAATCAGGGGAATCTCGTAGCACAGAGCATTTCCAACAATGCTCTCGCTAATGGATTGATTTCTCAAAATCAGATTTCTGGGAATCTGATGACCACTACACAGATTTCCAATAATCAGCTGCAGGAAGGTCAGGCTTCAGACAATCAATTAGCAACAGCACAGGAAGCCGCGGATGTAACTACATCAGAAAATGCACTACAGGCACATGCAGATGCATTAGCAGGACTTGCTCCGTTTCAACTGGTAGATGAGAGCTATTTTAATGATGCTTTATTTATTGGGGATTCAAGGCTTGAGGGCTTTGGCATGCATTCCGGTTTGAATGCGACATTTTACTGCGCAACAGGCCTGCAGCTACATAAAATAGATACTGCCAAGGTGGTCAGGACACCAAATGGAAGAATTCCAATATTCGATGCACTAACACCAGGTGTATACAAAAAGATCTATATTAAAGTTGGGTTAAATGAGCTTGGATGGGGAACAGACGAGCAATTTTTGGAAGAATACGCAACTTTGATTGCAAGACTTAGGGAGCTGGAACCAGACGCAATCATTTATGTTCATGGTCTGATTCATGTAACAGCAAATAAATCTAAGACGGACAATACACATTCTAATGAGAAAATTATTTATAGAAATGCAATGCTTGCGCAATTTGCAGCTACACAAGGTGCCTATTATCTCGATTTGAATGAGGTGGTTTGTGATGCTGATGGTGCACTGCTTTCCGATATGACCTCAGACGGCATACACCTGAAAGCAAAGTATATGGACTTGTGGAAAAACTATTTGATGGCACACGCAGTAGTGCCCTGATTGTCAAGTATTAGTGAAGCGTACTTCGAATGACCGGATAAAAGAGAACGATAAAACCGGAACAAGAACGATAGAGTAGAAACGAGAATACAAATCAGATAAAGTAAAGACAAAAAAACAGAAAAGAGGAAAATAGAAATGAAATATATCAAAGCAGTTTGCATTATGGTGGCAGCAACAGCAGTTTTATTAGCAGGATGTGCAAAATCACAGAAAACAGTTGATCCAGCGAAATTGGCAACAAGACTCACGACAGAAATTACTTATCAGGATGAATTGACAGCTGTTGATGCAGAAACAGTCAGTATGATCTATTATTTTGATGATGCAGCGATTACCCAGTCCTTTGTTTATGAAGGAAGTGGTGCGACAGCAGAGGAAGTGGCAGTGTTTGAATGTGCATCAGAAGATGATGCGGCAAAAGTGTTACAGGCTGTGAATGAACGAGTAGAAGAACAAAAAGAATCATTTACCGATTATGTACCTGAGGAACTTAATAAACTGGATGCCGCTGTGATTCAGAAAACAGGCAATTATGTTGTTCTTTCTGTATCGAATGAAGCAGATCAGGCGAAAAAGATCATAGCAGAAGAGTTGTAAATACTGGTTAAATTGTTTGAAAATTCAAGAAAATTTAAAAAATAGATACATTATTGGCAAATAATACAATTTAAAACGCATTATTATAAATTTTATTAAAAAATATTTGCAAAATGTATTGACAATTTCGCGAACGAATATTATAATAACATTAACAGTTGGAAGTAAACATTATACCAACTGATTCATAATACATTAGGTATTAATAATAAGAAAAGGAGGTATAGTCCACCAAAACTTAAATTGAGTTACTGAAAAAGAAGTATCAGTAGTACAAGCATTAATATCCAAATGTATGAAGAAGTTGAGTAATACGAGGTTACACAGTACATGATTGAGGTACAAAAGAGTTTTATTAGTACATAAGATGAGGGTCAGGGTACTGAAGATGAAATCTGTAAGATATTTATGGATGGTATCGAATGGATCCAAACCGGATGTAGAGTAAAAGTTTTATGCATCAGGGTACAGATGATAGTAAAGTCGGAAGTACGAAAGATGAAATCTACAGTACGAAAGAAAGAGTAACATGTACCAAAGAGAAAAAGTACAGGAAAATGAGCAGTGTATATACATTGTACGTACAGATGACGGATAAGTCGGAAGAATGACGATCCCAAGAGGTACGAAAGAGTATCCGAAGTACAAAAGATTAAATCAAAGTACTGAGTAGTAGTAAGGGAATATTCCACAAAAAGAAGAAGTGGAAGCGAAAGAAGATTTTTTATATATTCATTCGTAACCTGGTATGAAAAACAGAAAGAGGTAAAGTCCAATGGACACATTAGAAGAAGTTCAGCAGAAGTGAGAATCCTTGCAGATAATGACATTACGCGAGGGTTCTCACTTCATGTTATGGAACTTTTAAGAAAATGTGTGAAATATATTTTAAATTGTGTTTAGAATAAAATGAAATTAATCTTCAAAAAATTGTTCAAAAAAACGAATTTTGTGTGTTGACAAACTAGAAATCATATAGTATATTAATACATGTCCGATTCACAAGAACCAGACAAAATGCGATAGTAGTACAGTTGGTAGTACGCAACCTTGCCAAGGTTGAGGTCGCGAGTTCGAGCCTCGTCTATCGCTTATCAAATACTTAGTAAAATGCAGTTTAGATGGAATATCTAAACTGCATTTTTGTTTTCTATGAAGGTTTCGGCATTCATAACTGAGCAGCTTCTTTTATTTTCGGTAAAATTATGGTATGATAAAAAAAGAAATCAGTTCAGGAGAAGAAAAATGAAAGACAGTATTATTTTTGATGTAGATGGAACTATATGGGATTCCACCGGAGTCGTTGAAGATGCGTGGAATGAAGCATTCTTAAAGCTAGATATTACAGACCGGACAGTAACGGCAGATGAGCTAAAAACGCTGTTTGGCCGACCTATGGAAGAGATCATAGAAATGATTTTTCCAAACAAGCCTTTGGAAGAACGAAAGAAAATCGGAAAAATGTGCTTTGAATATGAACATGCATTTCTTCGAAAACAGGCAGGAGAAGTATATGAGGGCATGGAGGAAACACTGAAGCGCTTATCAGAACACTATGAACTATATATTGTCAGCAACTGTCAGGCAGGCTATATCGAAACTGTGCTGCATGCCACAGGATTTGGTCCATATTTTAAGGATCATATCTGTCCGGGGGACAGTGGTCTGCTAAAAGCCGATAATATCAAACTCATAATGGAAAAGCATCAACTTAAAGATACT
>JAAYYM010000651.1 GCA_012515365.1 Clostridia bacterium | reverse complement strand
TGCTTTTTCTCTTCGCCTCTTTGTTTCAAATGTTTCTTCTTTTCTTTTTGGCATTTTAAAACCTCCAAACTGTGTCGTTATTCTACATCAGCTTGGAGGTTTACACAATCTTTGAAACGGTCTCGCACTTAAGTCTACCACTTATTTTCGTTCTGAACGGATAGTTAAAAAGCATTTGCAAAACCTTGATGTTAGATCTTTAGAGGAAATCAAAAAATACATTGACAGTTTGCTGCCATAAAAATGGCTGGTGTTATTCATTGTCTACTAAACAGGAAATCGTATCATCCCTGTTTAGTAGTTTACATATTCAACATACCTGTCACGTAACTTTTCCGCAACAGCCTTTACAACGGGTACTACAACAGTATTCCCAAGCAAATCAAACGCTTTTGCTAGTCCTGTATTATTTTCCTCAAACATTGATAAGCTATAGCCTTCTGGATATCCAAACATTCTTAAGCCTTCTCTTAATGTCATTTTTCTAATGCCATCTCCATCGACAACAGCAATATGCGAAACATCGGCAGCAACAAGTGTTGGGGCGATATCGTTAAGATCTAAAATCTTTGTGAATTCAAAGCTCAATTTGCCTGACACTATATTATATCCTTTTTCTTTTGTTATATCTTGTTTTCTAGCCTTCACCACTGTGCCATCAGGCATTCTATTCTCAACAACGTCTTTTGGATGTTCTAAAACCAAGTATCCCTTTTTCACTAAATCATCGAGCATACCTTGCAAATTAGCGGCATTATTAAAAGTTCGTATTTGTTCAGTAGTCAATGGCATTCCGTCCATCCATTCAATACCGATTTCTTTTGCCCAATGCTTTTTCCTACGTTCTTTGAATAACTTCTCAATAAGTATTTTCTGCTCTTTTGTTATTTCTCCTTTTAGCCCTATATCCCAGCTATGAATGTTATTTTCACCGCCTCTCTTATCTTTTATTGCTTTGCCTGATAATTGCCCTGGGTTATAATGCTTTAATAAACATCTAGTAAAATGACTATCTTCAAGCGGCTTGCCATGCTCTAGCACATCATTAACAACCGCTCTTTTTTCATCGAACCTGTCCATATCTATAGGTTTATCTTTCGTACCAACAATAAAAATTCTTTTTCTAAGTTGTGGAACTCCAAATTTTTGGCATTCAAGTAATCTCCATTCGACCTTGTACCCTAAGTTGTCAAGCGAAGCCAAAATAGTCTTCAATGTCCTCCCCATCTTATCATCCTTATTTTCCCTATCGTGAAGAACTAGGCCTTCAACATTTTCAAGCAAAAATCCATATGGCTGTTTTTCAGCCAATATTCTTTCCACTTCAAAAAACAGAGTGCCTCTAGTATCTAAAAATCCCAAACCTTTTCCAGCAGTGCTAAATGCTTGGCATGGGAAACCGGCTAATAAGAAATCAAAATCCGGTATATCTTTTGCATCAACGCTACAGATATCCCCGACTAAATTCTCTTGTTCAAAATTTTCATTCAACGCTCTTACAGCAGCAGGTTTGATTTCCGAAGTTAATACACATTCTGTTTCAATTCCTTTTTCATTAAATGCCTGTTCAAAGCCAAGTCTCGTGCCACCCAAGCCAGCAAATAAATCAACAAATTTTACTTTCATTTCTTCCCTTTCTATTTATCCCATATCGGGTCATTTTCCGGCTTTAATACAAGTTGTTCGTTTAATTTGTCATAATAAATTGCAAATCTGCTACGTCCTTTTTCAACGTTCAAATTTGCAATTATGCTTTTAGGCAATCTAATCCGCATATCTTGTTGTAAAATATATGTATTTAAATACACTAATTGATTCTTCATTTTTTCCTCCATTTAGCCTAATTATAGACTATAATTAGGCTAAAGTCAATTGAATAGCAATAGTATTATTTCACATATTGCTATTCAAATTAATATTAGTATTTCGGTATGCCGTATCCGCAGATTACACTACCGCCAACCGTATATGTCCTCCTCCTGCACATATCACTGCTGTTACCTTCGATGGTAGTTATGGCTTTCCCATTGCAGCTCTCAACTATTCCAACGTGATCCGCTCCTCCGCCATTCCAGTCAAAGAATATTATATCTCCGGGCTTTGGCGTATAGCTTTTCTTTTGCCACTGCCCTTTACTTTTAAACCAACTTATTCCGGATTCAACGGCTGCAAATTTAGGGATAGTACCGCTTTTGATATATCCGCATTGATCTGCGCACCATGAAACAAAACAGGCACACCACTCTACCCTGCCATTGAAGCCGTACCAGCTCCAGAACTTCTTACCACCTTTATTGCCTATCTGCTGTGCTGCTACCTTCGTGATCACGCCATTACCAACGCCGTAATTGTAACTGCCGTATGGGTAATATCTTAGGACATGAGCCGGATACTGTTTATCTCCATAAGATGACCAACCATGCTTTTTTGCCTGTTGATCTGAGAATAGCGAAGCGTTCTCAACAGTGTACCCTCCGTCACGTTTCACTGCCCAGGATATATATCCATTGCCATAGTTGTATCCCTGGAGCGCAAGGCGGATGTGACTCATATCGAGAGGACTTTTGCATTTTGCCTGTTTGAGACATGATGCCACTTCCTGTACTCCGCATGATATTGAATAATCCGGATCCGTTATGCCATTTGGCTGCTTGGAATACTTCTTATTGAAAGGTCCTTCTGAAGACTGCATCGGATCTTTCCCTTTGCCTCCCGACTCCTGCATCATGACTGCCTTTACAAGTTCTGTGTATTCAGAGATCCCATATTGCTGACAGTATTTCTGTATCACAG
>JAAYYM010000650.1 GCA_012515365.1 Clostridia bacterium | reverse complement strand
CTCGGTATAGGGTCTTTCTTAAGCCATGCTTCCAATTCTCCTTCCGGTCTGTATACAACGGGGTCTCCTTCAAAGTGTCCTCTCCATCTGTATGTTTTACACTCAATAAGTGTCGTCCCCTGCCCCTTTCTTGCTCTTGCAGCTGCTTCACCAACGGCCTCATATACTGCAAACAAATCATTTCCGTCTATGGTAATACCGGGCATATTATATGCAGATGCTCTGACGGAAACATCCGTTATAGCCTGATGTCTTTCCTGACTTACTGAAATTCCGTAGCCGTTATTTTCACACACAAATATTACCGGCAGTTTCCAAACGCTGGCTAAATTCAAAGCTTCATGGAATGTAGACTGGTTAGTGGATGCGTCTCCAAAAAAGCATACACATACCTGGTCTGTTTTCTTATGCTGAATTGCAAGACCTGAGCCCACTGCAATATTATGTCCTGCTCCAACTATACCGTTTGCTCCCAAAATTCCTCTGGTTGCATCTGCAATATGCATTGAGCCGCCTTTACCCTTGCAATATCCATCTTCTTTTCCAAAAAGTTCAGCCATCATGTACTTTAATTCTCCGCCCTTGGCGATTATGTGGCCATGACCTCTGTGGGTGCTTGTAATGTAATCATCTTCTCTTAAGTTCGCACAAGCACCGGTTGCAACAGCTTCTTCACCAATATACAGGTGAACAAAGCCCGGAATTTTCCCTTCGGCAAACAAATCCGATGCACTTAATTCAAATTTTCTGATCTTTAGCATTGTCAAATACATTTCTTTCAGTTGTTCATTAGTGATCTTCAAAATACTACCTCCCATCATTTTTTGATTTTTACAGATACACTTGCAATAGCTACTTCAATTGAATCATCTTTATCACCAAAGTTTGTAAAATAAAGCCCCTGGGTTTTCAAGCCTCCCGGTACAGCTTTGACAGATACTTCCCCTACAGGGAAGCACCTTGCAACCTCATCCGTCTTCACTTCATCAGGGCGTGAAACCCCAATGGTAACATCGATGAACACATTCTCATCAATATTGTCCTGAGTAAATCCGCATACTTCATTAAGCCCTATCAGACAAGACCTATTAATGGCATCCTTTGCTGCTTTTACTGCTGCCTTGGTCACATCCTGGCCATGGATATCTAATCCCATGCCAAATTCAAGAATAAATCTGTTCGTAAGCATCACCTCTCTATTGGTATTTATATTTTATTGTGCATTTTTCGTGCCTAGCATTAAAAAAATGAATATTATTACTAAACGTTGAAATTGTATACTAATCTAAACTTTTATCATATATTGCATATAAATAGAATTGTGTCATAATGAGAATGTAGTGTCATTTTGAGAATAAATATGAGATTATTTTGTTTAATATAAGAATATACATATAGTGTCGTTAAAAATTTTGATAATATAATTATATCCTGAAATAGTTTTTTTAAACAAATTTTAAAAAAAACCTCAAAAAGTAATTGAGATTTTTTTGGAGACATATTTATTTATAGATTGCTTTTTTATTTGTTAATGGAATACTTTTTTATTTTTCTGTAAATGGTGGACATGCTGATATTCAGGGCATCGGCAGCTTTTCTGACATTCCCGTTATTAGCTGTAATAGCTTGCTCTATGCTGTATTTTTCAATATCTTCCAAGGTAACTGCAGATACTTCATTTGTAAGTGCAGCTTCTCTGTATTTTTGCTCAGCAATATTGTTAAAAGGGGAATAGTCTATTAGTTCTTTATCCGTCATATAATAGGCCCGCTGCATAATATTCTTTAACTCTCTAACGTTACCTTTCCATTCATGTTCTAAAAGTATTTCTTCAAAGGAAGTGCTGAATTTCTTGTTCAAACCACTGTTTTCTTCATTTAAAACATCTAAAAAATAATATGCTAATTCTAAAATATCATCTTTTCTATTTCTAAGAGGAGGAATTCTTAAACTGATAACATTTAACCTGAAATACAAATCCTGTCTGAAGGAGCCTTTTGATACTTCTTCAATTAAATTTCTGTTGGTGGCGGAAAGCACCCTGACATCTAAATCCCTTTCAAATGTACCGCCTACACGAACCACTTTATTAGTGTCTAAAACTCTTAATAACTTTGGCTGCATTTCCAAGGGTGCTTCAGCTATTTCATCCAAAAATATCGTTCCACCGTTTGCCAATTCAAATTTTCCCGGTCTTCCTCCCTTTAAAGCCCCCGTAAACGAGCCTTCTTCGTACCCGAAAAGCTCACTTTCAAACAGTTCCTTTGGTATTGCCGAGCAGTTAACAGCAACGAAAGGTCCGTTTTTTCTGCGGCTTGCATTATGTATAGCTTGAACAAAAAGTTCCTTGCCTGTACCGCTTTCCCCTTCAATTAATACAGAGCAATTTGTTTTTGCAATCTTTTTGGAAGTATTTATTAAATCTTTCATTTTATCATTTCTTGTTGTTATGTTATTAAAAGTATAATTTGCTCTGAATCCCACTAATTTGCTTATTTCTTTTCTAATTTGCTTCGCTTCTCGTATGGCTAAAACAGCCCCTATTGCTTCATTGCCCATAACTACGGGAGAAATATTTAATGAGCACTCAACCTTCTTGTCATTTATTATTAAAGTAGTATCAGAATACTGAATTTTTTGTTTATCATTAAATATAGTGCTTACAATGTCAAAATCTTTAAACACTTCCTTAATATTTATATTGTATATTTCAGTATCCTTCATTTTTAGGATATTAGATATTTGGTTGTTAAATTTATAAACATTCAAATCGCTGTTAACAACCAATAATCCATCTTGTATAGAGTCAAAAGTAGTGTCTAACAGCTTGTATGATTCTAATATTGCAAATTGATTTTCAATACTGTTAGCACTTAAGACGGCAATACCATACGTATGTGTTTGCATATCCTTAACGGTTCCTGTCAAATTTAAGCTTCCTATCAATTCACCCTTGCTGTTGTGGATAGGTGCAGCCGAACAGGTAGCAACATGATGATATTTGCAATAGTGTTCTTCTCCTATAAATTGTATGGGCTTATTTTGAATTAGACATGTACCTATGGCATTGCTCCCCACACTTTCTTCATCCCACAAGGAGCCTAAAGCAAAGTTTACCAACTTGTGGATTTCTTCCATTTCCTTGTTTACAATTAAGTCTATTATTAAACCGTTTTCATCCGTTAATACTACACTGTAGCTGGTATCTTTCACAATTTCAAAAACATCTTCCATTATCGGCCTTGCTACTTCAATAAGATCTTTTCTTTTTTCTAAGCTTTCCTGAAAAACCTTTTCACTCACTGTAGTGCCAATCCCTGACATAAAATCTACATTTGCTGCTTTGCACCTTTGCCATGATTCCAAAATTTCCGGCCTTATATTCTTAGGAATTTCCCCTGAATAAACGAACTTTTCCCAATTTTCTTTCAGTAAATTACCCATTACTCCCTCCTGTTATATAATGATATAGCAAAAGTTTTAATGTCGTTTATAATTATACCATACCGCGACATAAAGTTGCAAAGAAAAGCTTATTTATTGCATATTTTATACGTATCTTCAGCTATGATTTTTTCCTCGTTTGCATTTACTACCAAAATTTTAACTTTTGATGAGTCCTTGCTTATAATACTTGATTTATTTTTATTCTTATGCTCATCTAACTCAATGCCCATGTATTCCAAACCATTACATACTTTTTCTCTTATGTAGTATGCATTTTGCCCTACTCCGCCTGAAAACACAAGAATATCAATGCCTTCCATTATGGCACTGTAGGCACCCACATATTTTTTAAATCTGTGACACACGGCATCAATAGTTAGTCTTGCTCTTTCATCTCCATTTTCCGAAGCTTCGTAAATTTCACGCATATCATTACTTATTCCGGAAAGGCCTTTCCAACCACTCTTTTTGTTAATTAGCTCATCCGCTTGTTCAACAGTTAAGTTTTCTTTTTTCATTAAATATAGTATTGCTGCAACATCTATATCTCCTGCTCTTGTAGACTGAATCAATCCTTCATGAGGAGTGAACCCCGTGCTCACTTCAATTGATTTTCCGTATTTTAAGGCGTTAGCAGTAGTTCCGCTGCCAAGCATTAAATTCACTATCTTATAGTTTTTATGAGATGTACTTAGGATTTTATCAACTTCTTCAGCCATACTTCTAAATGCAATACCATGAAACCCATATCTTCTTATACGATATTTTTCATAATATTCATAAGGAATTCCGTAGATATATGCCGATTTCGGGAGTGACATATGAAATCCATTGTCAAATACTGCAACCTGGGGCACATTAGGAAGCAGTTTTTTGCATGCATTAATTCCTGCCAAATGGTTAGGGTTATGAAGAGGTGCCAAGTCCTTTATACTTTCTATATAATCTATAACCCTGTCATCAATTCTAACGGAGACATTTTGCTTATCTCCTCCCTGCACAACTCTATGTCCGATTGCATTAATATCTTTCACTTCAATACCTAAATTGCTGTTAAAAAGAGTATTTATAATTAGATTAATGCCTTCTTCGTGGTTTAACACAGGCTGAATTAAATTTTCCTTCATTGAGGAAAATTTAAATTCCGCATCCTCATATCCAATTCTTTCTACACTACCCTTAATTATTACATTGTATTTCGGCATTTCTGCTACCTGAAATTTGATTGAAGAACTGCCGCAGTTTAATATCAAAACATTCATATTTTCCTCCTATAAATGACAACTTTTTTTAAACCTAAATTTTTATGATTTTTAGTCTCTGATTTACTCACTATATCTCACGTTTCTTAGATAGTAAGAGTATGTTCAATTATATAATATTTAATAAAAACTATCAATTGCTGCAATGAAAAAATGTGTCCCGTATCCAAGACACATTTTTATATGCTATTCGTTCTTTTTCTTCTTTACATGCCTCTGCCAAACATTGGTTGACTTTCTTTTTTTCTTTCCAGAACTTTCTTCAAGTGAGCTTGTTCTTCTTTTAGAATAATTGCCATTTCTTCTTTTGCTAAGTCAGGATATAGTCTTTGCAATTCAGTAACAAATAAAACTGCGTCTCTTTCAGCTCTCTCAGCCAAATCAAATATTTGTGATTTAGT
>JAAYYM010000649.1 GCA_012515365.1 Clostridia bacterium | reverse complement strand
TTAAAGGATACATTAGATGTTTGGGATAATCAACTGGTTGATTTAGGTAGTAAAATTATTGAAAGAAGAATTCTGTTTGTAGAGCAGTTAAATGATATAATTTATGATATTCATAAACAATTATCCGGAAATACAGAAGAAATCAAAATAGAATATGCTCCTAATGTTTCAGTTGAACAATATGAACAACAGTTAAAATTGAACAGAGATAAAGATATCAAATATAAATTAACATCTGTAGGACCTCATAGAGATGATTTTATTTTTATGATTGGAAATATTGATGTTAAAAAATTTGGTTCACAGGGACAACAAAGAACAGCAGCCCTATCATTAAAACTTTCAGAAATAGAGTTAGTCAAAAATGTAACCGGTAATACACCAATTCTTTTATTGGATGATGTTTTATCGGAACTTGACAGTAACAGACAAAATTATTTATTGGATCAGATAGGCAGTATTCAAACAATTATTACCTGTACCGGTCTTGATGAGTTTATTAATCACAAAATTAATATGCATAAAGTATTTAAAGTGATTGACGGCAAAATAGAAAGTGAATCATAACCAAATCATAAACCTGAAAAAGGTAGGAGGATATCCATGGGTGTTGAGTATGGAGCAGATCAAATACAAATATTAGAAGGATTGGAAGCAGTCAGAAAAAGACCGGGTATGTATATCGGTAGTACTTCTTCGCGTGGATTGCATCATTTGGTGTATGAAATAGTGGATAATTCAGTTGATGAAGCACTGGCTGGATATTGCGATACCATCAGAGTTATTTTGAATAAAGATAATTCTGTTACTGTTGTGGATAACGGAAGAGGTATTCCAATCGGAATCAATCATAAAGCGGGTATTCCTGCAGTTGAGGTTGTATTTACAATATTGCATGCCGGCGGCAAATTCGGTGGTGGAGGATATAAAGTATCCGGCGGTCTTCATGGTGTAGGTGCTTCTGTTGTAAATGCACTTTCAAATTGGCTGGAAGTTCGTATCTATTCTGAAGGCAAAGTATATATGCAGCGCTATGAGAGAGGACATGTTGTTCAAAAGTTAGAAGTAGTTGGCGAATGTGAAGCAGATAAAACAGGTACTATGGTTACTTTTTCTCCGGACGGTTCTATTTTTGAAGAAATTGTCTATGATTATGATGTTTTGAAGCAAAGACTGCGTGAAATGGCATTCTTGACAAAAAATCTTCGTATTGTTCTGCGTGATGAAAGAGGAGAAGAAGCTGTTGAGAAAGATTTTCATTATGAAGGCGGTATTAAAGAATTCGTTCAATACCTCAACAGAAGTAAAACCGCTCTTTATCCGGAAGTAATGTATTTTGAAGGAACAAAAGATAATGTATATGTAGAAGTTGCAATGCAACATAACGATTCTTATAACGAAAGTGTATTCAGTTTTGTAAATAACATTACAACTCCTGAGGGTGGAACACATTTAACCGGATACAGAAATGCAATTACCAAAACATTTAATGATTATGCCAGAAGTGCGAAATTATTGAAAGAAAGTGAGCAAAATCTTTCCGGTGATGATATTCGTGAAGGATTGACTGCTATTATCAGTGTAAAAATAGAAGATCCACAATTTGAAGGACAGACAAAACAGAAATTAGGTAACAGTGAAGCAAGAGGTGCTGTTGATAATGTAGTTAGTGAACAATTAACTTATTTCTTGGAGCAGAATCCTACAATTGCCAAGGTAATTTGCGAAAAATCAATTTTGGCACAACGTGCCAGAGAAGCAGCCAGAAAAGCAAGAGATTTAACAAGAAGAAAAACAGCTTTGGAAGGTATGTCTCTTCCCGGTAAATTAGCAGATTGTTCGGATAAAGACCCAGTTAATTGTGAGATTTACATCGTCGAAGGAGATTCCGCCGGTGGCTCTGCAAAAACGGCAAGAAGTAGAAATACGCAAGCAATTTTGCCGCTTCGCGGAAAGATTTTGAATGTTGAGAAGGCAAGACTTGACAAAATATATGCAAATGCTGAGATAAAAGCAATGATTACTGCATTCGGAACAGGTATTCATGATGATTTCGATATTACGAAACTTCGTTATCACAAAATAATCATTATGACCGATGCCGACGTTGACGGTGCACATATCAGTACGCTTTTACTTACATTTTTATATCGATTTA
>JAAYYM010000648.1 GCA_012515365.1 Clostridia bacterium | reverse complement strand
GAGGGAGAAAATGGGCTGATGAGAAAGCGTCCGTTTGTAGCACCTCATCATACCGTGACTTCCGCAGCATTGATCGGTGGAGGCATGATACCAAGGCCCGGAGGGGTTTCACTGGCTCACAGAGGTGTTCTGTTTTTGGACGAATTCCCTGAGTTTAACCGAAGTACGCTAGAGGCGCTTAGACAGCCCATTGAAGAGCGACAGGTATGCATCAGCAGAAATAGTGGAACATATATATATCCATCTGATTTTATCCTGATCTGTGCGATGAATCCATGTATGTGCGGGTGCTACCCTGATCTGAATAAGTGTACCTGCAGTATGCATGATATCCATCGTTATCTTGGGAAAATATCAAAACCGCTGCTTGAGCGGATCGATCTTTGCATGAATGTGAATAGGCTGCCATATAAGGAGCTTGCGTGCAGTATGCAAAATGAATCTTCTGCACAGATCAGAGCGCGTGTGCGTATGGCAAGGGATATTCAGGAAAAACGATATCAGGGAACAGCGTTTCGTTTTAATGCAGACTTAAATGCAAAGGAACTGAGCAAATACTGTGTGCTCGGTGATAAGGAGGAACGCCTGGTCGAGCGTATTTATGAGCAGATGGAGCTAAGTGTGAGATCGCTGCATCGTATTATTAAGGTATCCAGAACGATAGCAGATCTTGAAGGTGCTTTGAGAATTACAGAACGACATTTAAGTGAAGCTGTATTTTATAAGCAGGCAGACTTTAGAGTGTGAGCAGGTAAATGATATGAGGAGATGTGAAAAAATGGACCTAAACAATCAGGTTGACATAAAGTATGTATCGAGGATAGAAACCGGGTATCCTGCCAGACTAAGATCGATACCCGGAAAACCAAAGGGACTCTATTATATAGGTAAGCTTCCGCATGAATCGTCAAAATCCGTGGCTGTTATCGGGGCAAGAAACTGCTCTGAATATGGCAAGAAGATGGCTCAATGGTTTGGTGCTGAGCTAGGAGCAGCGGGCGTGGAAGTTATAAGTGGAATGGCAAGAGGAATAGACGGACTAAGTCAGCTGGCTGCACTGGAAGCAGGTGGTAATTCATACGCTGTGTTGGGAAGTGGTGTGGATATCTGCTATCCAAAAGAAAATAGTGTATTATACAAGAGATTAATGGCGCAAGGAGGCATTTTATCAGAATACGAACCCGGCACTCCTGCGCGAGCCAGACAGTTTCCACCTAGAAACAGAATTATCTCAGGTCTTGCAGACTGGATACTGGTGATCGAAGCAAACATCAAAAGCGGTACCTCGATTACGGTTGATATGGCACTAGAACAGGGACGCGATATCTGTGTGCTGCCGGGGCGGGTTACTGATCCATTAAGCTTAGGGTGCAACCGATTGATCATGCAGGGAGCACTGATGGTGACATCACCATCGGATCTGCTTGATCTTCTGGGAATAAGTGAACCATCAAAACAGACAGCGGAAATGGCATATAATGTCGAAAAAAGGCGTGTAAAAGACTTTGAGTTGAGCACGGATGAGCAAGGTGTCTATCAATGTATTGATTTTTATGCAAAGCATATTGAGACGATTGCAAATGAATCTTCGTTTTCAGTCTGTGACTTATTTTATGTCATTTTATCCTTGGAATTAAAGGGGTTAATTCAGGAACAGGGAAAGAACTATTATGTCAGAAAATAAAAATTTCTATTGCCTAGATTTTATTTTTAGTGTATAGTGGGGAAGATTTGAGATAAAAATGAGCGGAGCAAATGATAGGGAGGAATTCATATGGCAAAGTATTTAGTGATTGTGGAATCACCTGCAAAGGTGAAAACGATTAAAAAATTCCTTGGTCCAAATTATGAGGTTGTAGCCAGTAACGGACATGTGAGGGATTTGCCAAAGAGTACATTAGGAATTGATACGGAGCATGATTATGAACCAAAATATATTACGATTCGAGGAAAGGGCGATG
>JAAYYM010000076.1 GCA_012515365.1 Clostridia bacterium | reverse complement strand
CCTGGTCCAAATAAGACTAAGCCGATTCGCAACAAAGGAGGGGTCATATGAAACCAATGGTAATTGCTCTAATTAACAATGCCACCCTATTATTGGTTTTGTCCGTTATCTATCAACTGAACATTCTTGTAATAACAAGATATACCAGGATTAAACAAATAGTGAACGGGCTATTTATTGCCGTAATATGTGTCGCTATAATGTCGATGCCGTATACACTTGCACCGGGGATAAGATTTGATACGAGATCAATTCTAATCGGCGTTACGGCATTAGTTTTCGGCATGATTCCAACAATAATAACAATGGCTGCGGCAATCATTTTTAGAGTATTTCAAAGTGGTGCCGGTGTATTGCCGGGAGTTGCAATAATATTAGCCAGCGCTATTATCGGCTCAGCATGGCGGATTTGGATATATCCAAGAGTAACGAAGCTGCGCTGGTTAAGTGTTTATACTATGAGTATATTGATCCATGTCGCAATGCTGGCTTGTATGTTTTTATTTCCCTACCCGGAGAGTGTAAACGTAATCCGAAGAATTGCTATGCCGGTACTTGTAATATTTCCGGTTGCATCAGTGTTGCTTTATCTTCTGTTAACCCAACAGCAGGAGTATATGCTAATGCGAAACCAACTTAAGCAGTCAGAAGAGCGTTTCAAACTATTGTTTGATAAGGCCCCGCTTGGATATCAAGCTCTTGACATTGACGGCAACTTAATTGATGTTAATCAACAGTGGCTTGATGCTTCGGGGTATTCAAAAGATGAAGTTATAGGAAAATGGTTTGGAGATTTTCTTCACCCGGCGTATAAGGAAACATTTCTTGAGAAGATTCCGAAAGCAGAAAAAACCGGGCAAATTCACAGCGAGTTGGAGATGCTGGGTAAGAGCGGTAAATCTCTATTTATTTCAGTTGATGGTAATGTCGTTTATGCGCCCGATGGAGACTTTAAGCAAACACTCTGTATTCTTAAAGATATAACCGGACAGAAGAAGGCGGAGGCAGACCTGCAGTTAAGCGAAAGAAAGTACCGCCAACTATATGAAACAATGGCACAGGGAGTTCTTTACCAAGCTGCCGACGGAACAATTCTTTCGGCAAATCCCGCAGCAGAAATGATTCTGGGTTTATCGCTTGATCAAATGGTGGGAAAGGCATCAACGGATCCAGTCTGGAAGACCATTCGTGAAGATGGTTCTGAATTTCCGGGATCGGAACACCCGTTTTTAATGGCTCTTCGTACGGGCAAACCTTCCAGGCCATGTATAATCGGCGTATATCAGCCGGAGTCAAACGATCCGGTTTGGATTACTTGTATTTCCGTGCCAAAATTTGATGGTGAAGAGACTGTGCCTTCAATGATATATACGACTTTTCAGGATATAACCTCCGAGCGAAAAGCCAATCAACAATACCAGCTTCTGTTCAATGAAATGGTTGATGCATTTGCTTTACACGAGATTATTTGTGATGACCAAGGAACCCCGATTGATTTTAGGTTTCTTGCTGTAAACCCTGCCTTTGAAAAGATGACCGGACAAAAAGCGGCAAATATTCTGGGAAGGACCTTATTAGATGTTCTTCCGGGTACGGAATCATACTTAATTGAAACCATCGGAAAGGTCGCGCTGACCGGCGAATCGGTTAGTTTTGAAAATTATGCAGCCGCAACCGACAAATATTACCGAATCGCGGCCTTTCAACCGGCACCAATGCAATTTGCATGTACTTTTTCAGACGATACAGAGCGAGTACGAGCAGAAGCCTCTTTAAACAGAATTCTGTCAAGACTAAAAAGCCTGCTCGATAATAGCCCAAGTCCTATTATAATGTTTGACGTCAATGGAGAAATTTTTGAAATCTCCGCAAGTGCCAAAAAGACATTTGGTTTGTCTTATAATGATGCCTGCGCAAAGAACCTATCCCAACTTGGGATTCCTGATGTTTTGGAAAAAGCACTTCGACTTTCAGAGACTCCACAGAGTATAGTAAAGGTCATTAAAACTGTTGATATTTATGAAGTGGATGGAGCAAAACAATACTTCGAAAGCAGAGTTTTCCCCGTTAATGTAGTAAATTATGAAGAAAGCCTTTTTGCATATCTCGGAATTGACATAACAGATCGTATGATGGCAGAGCAGGCTTTAAAAGATAGTGAAAAAAAATACAGCAGCTATATTGAAAATGCACCCTATGCAGTTTTTGTTTGCGATGAAAAAGGACAATATGTGGAAACAAACAGCGCCGCCTCAATTATAACAGGAT
>JAAYYM010000647.1 GCA_012515365.1 Clostridia bacterium | reverse complement strand
GAAACCATAGAACCTACCTTTCCAAGGACGATAGGAACGGCAATCTGAAGAATTTTTCCAACAATTGCAGGAGGGAGTCCAGTCTTTTTCGCTATTGCATCCTGTATCGGGCCAAGCTGACTTCCAAGCAGGCTGGACACAAGTCCTGCGCTTCCAGAAGGCTGGGAACCGCTTAAAAATCCACTTAAATTATCCATCGGATTTGCACCACTCATCTGGGAAACCATACCCATCATAGCATCCATGCCACCTGACTTTGATGCGTTATTTGACATGGAACCAAGGATCAGGGGCATTGCCATTCCTAAGGCAGATTGAACTGCACTCGGATCTCCTCCTACAGACTGGCTGATTGAAGCGAGATTATCACCCGATGCTACCTCTTTCATCAGTTCCGAAACAATAGAATCCATCTTCATATCTCCGTTTTTTTACCAGACAGAATACTGATGAGCCCAATAATTCATTCTTATACTGACCTGACCAGCTATGAATAAAGGTATCAGAATCTGGTTACTTCAGAATGTGCTTAAGATCCGTTAAAGATACCGGACACAAAAAAAGGAAAAAGAGAAGGGGAGAAGGGGATTACAGAGGACCAGTCAGGTGTGGGAGGAACCATCCGACAATAGAGGTTACAATCCAGATTACAACTGCAATTATAAGGGATTTAACCCACCCAATTGTGTACAGCTTTTGTAATGCAATAAGCCATACAATACCTGCAATAAAGGCAGCGATTAAACCCTGACCGATGAGATAGTAAATCAGGGTATAGATAACAGTACCAACAATTGCTGCGATAAATGCAGTTTTTATGTCTTCCGTCTCGCCGAAAATTTTCGTTATGATGTAAATAATCACCGCTGACACTATCAGGGCAATAATAAACATCAAAACTGCAGTTACTGTCAGGTCCATAGTATACCATTCCCTGTTCCATCATATATCTGTTGGGATATCATACAACTGTGAAAACTTGTCAGACAACCCTCATTGGATCGTAACTGGTATCACAGACCACGCTTGGAAATATCCTCAATTTCGAGGCTTTTTTTACACATTCAATATCTCGGACGAGGATTTTTGAAACAGGATATGTTTTTGGAGATCATTGGTATACCTCTAAAAAATGGTTTGGTAGTCATTTAAGAGCTGATTCACCAGTTTCATTAAATCGAAAAATCCTCAAAAATTAAGAGGGGATAGAATTTCCAGGAGAGAAATGATTATCGTTCATGAGGATGAGTAACCATATGAGGGAACAAAAATGGGGCTTCTTGATAATATTGGCGGCGCTCTGGGAGGAATGCTTTCATCCCCTGAAGGAAAGGAACAGATTATGAAGTTTATCTCGTCTCCGGAAGGAATGGCAATGCTTCAGCAGTTTATCAGCAGTCCGGATGGGAAAAAGGTTGCAGGTCAGCTCCTTATGCCAATTCTTGGAAATCTTGGAATTCCTGATGATTTGAAACAAGCTCTTCAGCAGTACGTGAAATAACCTGATAACTCTGGATGATAGTATGACAGGGAAATTTGAGGTTTACAAGGATAAAGCAGGGGAATTTCGTTTCAGGTTAAAAGCAGGAAATAACCAAATTATCCTAACCGGAGAGGGGTACAAATCAAAATCAGGCTGCACAAAAGGAATTGAGTCGGTGAGAAAGAATGCCGGGAATGATTCCAGATTTGCAGTCAATCAGGATAAGAACGGGAAATTCAGATTTACATTAAAAGCGGCAAATGGAGAGGTCATTGGGCAAAGCCAATCATATGCTTCAGAAATGTCATGTAAAAAGGGTATTGCCTCGGTGCAGAAAAACAGTGTTGACTCTCAGATCATCGAGATCTCCGAATGAGATGTGATGAACCCTTCCGTTTATTTTCCACTCTTTTTCATCATGTATTCGTTCATTCATCGCAAATTTGTTTAATTATCTAAAAATAAAGCTCCTTTATCGCATGATAAGTTAAAAGGAAACCATTTCCTGTATTACTCCCACGGCTCTTTGTCAGGTATTGGACATTGCATATTTCATGGAGACTAATTAAATAGCTTCATGTTACCTTCCCAGGAATTACCGATT
>JAAYYM010000646.1 GCA_012515365.1 Clostridia bacterium | reverse complement strand
GAATTACACCTGCTGATATGGATCTTGTATCGGTTAAAAATGAATTGAGCACATATTTTGAACAACCGATTGATCTTTATATTATCAATGCTTCAGGAGTTATCGTCGCATCCACTTTTGAGGCAGAAGTCGGCATGGACTTTTCCAGCATCCCGCAATTTATGAAAAAATTAACGAACATCCGCCTTGGCAACTCAACTGAATACGATGCAATAGTAACCGGATTAAAACTTGGAGAAGAACGTAAGTATGGGTATATACCAACGAACGATCATGAATTTATCCTGGAAATCGGAATAAATCTTCAAAAATTCTTTAGAGAACAGGAAATTTCAAAGTATCCAAGGTTTGCACACTGGTATGGACAGACAAGGCAGGATGTATCTTCAGTGTGGATATATGATCTAACCTTCCTGCAGGCCTCTGATATTAAAACTGCCATTCCTGGTTTTTCTGATTACACTTACGAATTCCAGGAGATTGAAGGACGAAAGAACAATTTATTAAAAGTTTACCGGGGCCATGATAGCATTGAACTTGCAGGTCCACAAAAAAATCAGGTGACAAGATATCTTTATATCCCACAGATAAATAGTTCATCAGTCTCTTCCGGGCTTTTTGATAAGGTTGCGGAGATCGTTTATTCAACCGGACAAATGCAGATTAAGATAAATGAGGCATTAAGCAGGAACATTTTTCATGCATTGCTGGTTATTGCTGTCCTGGTACTGATTGCCTTTGTAATTGCCCGGTATATATCAAGACCAGTATATCAGATAATTGAAGATATTGAAATCATAGCAAATGGAGATTACGAACATCCAATCCGACGGACAAAGGGGTTTGAATTTAAAAGGTTACAAGCCAGTATCCAGAAGATGGTAGAGAAATTAAAGGCTGATATTATTTCAATAAGACAGAAAACTTACGAGTTGGATGCTGAGTTGCAAAACCGTCTGCGAGTTGAAGAATCTCTTAAAGCCGCCAACCATAAACTCTCACTATTAGGTATAATTACACGTCACGATCTTTTAAATCAGATTACAGTGGTGTCGTCAGGGTTAGAACTCATCGATGACGACATTGAGAAAAATGAGCAAAACATCAAGCTGTTCACAATGATGAAGAATTCATTGTTTTCCATTCGCGAAATCATCCAGTTTACTAAGATGTATGAACGAATGGGAGTTGATGAGCCCATCTGGCATAATATCAGCCTGCTCATTAAAGAGACAATGGTAAATTTTTATAGCCAGCCATGCGAAGTTATTGATAATACAAACAACCTGGAAGTATTTGCAGATCCAATGTTTAACCGTGTGATTTACAATCTTATTGAAAATTCGTTTCGTCATGGAGGGAAAATCAGCAAGATAAAATTTGAATCTTTTTTCGAAGATGATGTTGCATTAATCATCTACTCAGATAACGGATCAGGTATTCTACTGGAAAACAAGGAAAAAATATTTTCCATTGGTTATGGAAAGAATTCGGGCCTCGGACTTTATTTTATAAGGGATGTCCTCTCATTCACCGAAATTGAGATAAGAGAGACAGGAACAGAAGGCATGGGGGCATGTTTTGAGCTGAGGATACCACATGGAAAATGGCGAATCAGAAATGTCAACCCCTGAATTAAATTTATTCCAGGGTGATTACATGTAGTGATAAACCTTGTTCCGACGACCACCTGTAGATACCAAAAAAAGAGATATAAAAGCAATTTATTAAAAACCATGTGCATATCTGCTCGGTTTGATCCACCATGTTGTTCATCTATATGAACCATTTCCCAGCTCTTGAAGGATCTGTGACGCACCCCTGATTGTCAGACATCATGGGATTATTGTTCAGGATATATAGAAAATGATTATAAGTGATGACCTGAAATCCATATATTTCAACTGATATAAAATCGATTT
>JAAYYM010000771.1 GCA_012515365.1 Clostridia bacterium | reverse complement strand
GATATGGTGCGGTTTCCCGTCAGTGCGATCCACATACGTTTTTGTGGCGTGGGTCGCCCCTAATTGGGCGAGAAGCTGCCCGCGTGGCGGCTTGTCGGGGTTGTCCAGGTGCAGGGTCGTTCCGTAGTGTCCGATTGCCATATATCCGAGTTTCATGATGTTCTCCTTTGTTTTGGTCTTTGATGAGGGGAAGTATACAACATTCCCCGCCGTAAGTCAACTAAAAAACCCCCTGTCACGTGATAAACATGGAAAGAATAATCACAAACACGGGCGCCCCGCCGAAGACATACGCTTCCCAAGGGAATGCGAACATGTCAATGTCATTGTGATGCTTGACATAGAATCGTTTGAATACACGCATAATAATTTCCTGATGTTGTGGTGATGATGATTCCCTCCCCCTTTCGAGGGAGGGATTTGAGTTGGATTAGAAGTCCATGTCGCCGACTTCAACCATCGGCGGCACCATGGCACCTTCAGGAAGATCGTCGGCGGCGATTGTGATTGCGCCGTCGGGAACCCCGAAGTCAGCACACGTCGGCATCTTGAACGTTGCCTTGGTACGAAGCGCAGGCAATACCGACTGTTCGATGAAGTCAGCAACCTTGTCTAGCGTGGGATCTCCAATGTCTCGGAGCTTTTCCGCCTGCTCGGTAGCATTCTCGATGATGCTTGCAATCTTGCGCTTCGCGGGCGGATTCGGAGAATTCATTTCCATCAGGAGGTTCCACCAAACCGCGATTTGAACGGTGATGGCGTTCAGAGTTTCCTGAAGGAATTCTTCACCGTCAGGCAGCTTGACGCCAAGGGTGCAAACATCGTGCAAACCGGCATCGTCGATGATCTGCTGGACTACTTCGAAATCCTCTTTCACCGCGAGAAGGTTGATTTTGAGATCAACATTTCTCAGGAAATCATTTCCAGAAAGCTCTTCATTGTACGGAGCTTCGCCGTTTTTCGCGGCAACTTCCGCCTTGTACCATTCCGCATCAAGACGCTGGGCGATATCATGACGAGTCTTGAAATACTCGTCAACGAGCGGCTTGCAACGTTCGAGGACGCGGGCGGCGGCTGCTTGCGTCATGAGCGCCCATCCCCCGGCGCTCGTGTTGCGCTTCTTTCCATCTGGGCCGCCGAACGTGACTGGCGCTTGGATGGCCGTATTGATGGCCAGCGCCTTGGACGTGAGGATTTTCACGTCCTCCGCAACGAGGTTGCAGATGCGGTCAACCGCCTGCTTCTGGTCATTAACCAGATTGTTATGCGCCTTGTTCCAAAGGCCCTTGCGGGAAGCATTCATTGACATTGCGATCTTGCTCATGGTCTTCTCCTTGGTTGTTTGTGCTAGTGGTTCTTTTGAATGCCGGAGATTCTAGCAAATCTTCCGGCATTTGTCAACGACTAATTTTTTCCGGTTACACCGCCGAAGCGTATCCTGCTTTGATTGCCCTTTCCTCCAGGGCTTTCCGAAGTTCAGCGAATGGCTGGCGGCGTGAATAGTTCACGATTGTTTTCCAGTCAAATTCGCAAGTCGCAGTATCGACAAGCATATCAATATGCGCTTGCATGGTTTGTGGATCATTCGCCGTCCTGGCGTCCCCTTCCGCAAGCTCGTTGAGGGAGGGAAGGTTCATCCGCTTCAGTTCAAAGCGGATTGAAACAGTTTCCCTAGTGGAATCTTCAAAGATTCCCGCGAGAAGAGTTTCAAAATAAGCTGAAAACTCCTTGTTTCTTTCGGCCAGTTTGAAAGCCGTCGTCGCCCAAAAACAAGCCCTCTTTTGAAGAGCGGTTGCAAGCGGACGCTGGCAGGCGTAGTATCCATCGGGACGACCGATCTTTCGCCTCATGTCGAAGAAGATTGGATCGACCCTGTCATGTTCCCAAGCACTCGCGTCGTTGTCCCATACAACGAACGTGGCGCACCTGGTGATGAAATTCTGAGCAAGGCGGGATGTTCCCGTATCGAACTTCCCGTTGTCCAGAAAGACCACCAGCGAACGATTTTCCCTGTCGTCAAGGGTGCGTTCGATGATCGCCTGCGCCCTGTCCGACCTGGAAATTTCGTCGAAGGCAAGGATCGATTTGGAGGGGCGAGTCTCCATTTCGATGTCAAACATGGGTTGCGGCGTGTAGCCGTTCGCCCCTGTTTTTGGGTGCGTTGCCATGACAGGCATGGGGGCCAGCACGTCATCCCCATAGTCCTGCGCCTTCTTGAAGATGACGGAATACCCTTTGAAGTATTCCGTCTCCGGCAACGCGAAGATCGTGGGAGTTTTCCCACACGATGGAGGGCCGAAAAACAGCGCCCCAAGTTGCTGATGTCCCGCAACGAGACATTCCTGGTTGATGGCGTTGATATACGCCAGCAACCTAGGCATGTCATCCGCCGTGATTTCATTGGGGAGCGGCATGCCCAATTTCTTATAATCCGTCATGGGATTGTTCCTCTTGCTAGTGGGTTCAAAGAATGCCGGAGAGTCTAGCAAACCCTCCGGCATTTGTCACCGGGAAATTCTTTCCTGAACTAGTCAAGAAAGAATTTCCCATTGTCGTAGATCAATTCCGCACCTTCGATCTTGATCGACCGGAAGTTTCCTTCCGTCAAGTTGAAGGTGCGGTACCGCCCCGACTTGAGAAGACGGCGGACGGCATTCTTGATTGCCGTTTCCGGCAAGGAAGCGGAGAATTTCTTCTCCCCTTCCTGAATAACCGTCTTAGAGACGATTAAACCGTCTCTAAGGTACCAATGGCTTTCGCCGTCCTGGCGATCAAGGGAATAGATCCCCTTCCCTTCCTTCTGATACTCCGCCCCGGTGTCCTTTGGGTTTTCAATCCCCTTCAGAAGGGCAGCGGCGGCGGCAATCACTTCCGCCGCGTTCATGGGGAGCGTGTAGGCGAGGACCGCCGCCGTCCTCCCCTTGGCCTCCCTGTTCTTCAACTTGGGATTGCCCAAATCGATAAGAACAGGCGCGTTCCCGTTAATCGAAACGGGAATTCCCGAAGGGGAAACATCAAGATCCCCTTCAATCCAAATGCCATGTTTCACGGCAACGGAACCGTTGCCGTTTCCGGCAATGATTCCCTTGAGGAGTGAGGAGTCCTCCTGAAGAAGGTTGCTATAGTAGCAACCAAATTGAAGGGAGTAGTCCGCGACTTCTCCCGTCGTCGCCGTGTACCCTTTCACGGCGACGAATCTGCCGGAAGTACAGTCGGAGCAAAATGCCCCGACTTCTTCCTTCGTAATCTCTTTCATAAGGTTCCCCTTGTCAAGTTCAGAGTATTGACGACTCCCGACAATTTTAATAGAGATTGTCGGTTATCTCTTTGCGGCTTTGTGCCGCTATGCTAGAACCGGCAACATGTTGCCGGAGCAGGCGGGACAATCCGCCCCGACGGGGCCGACGTCCCGCCTCCCGCAATTGTCGCAGTACACCGTAGTGTACTGCACAGTGTAGGGCCGGAATGGACCCCTCCGCGAGTACGAATAATCGTAGTCGCACAGGTCGAATGACCTATGCATCCCGGCCAAGGTTACGGTTGTTTCCCAACCGCACCTTCCGGGGTCGTCGTGGTATTCCACAACGACCTGGAAGGACACTTCCAGTTTCAAAAGCTTCGAGATCAGTTCTTCCGGGAGGTTATAGTCCCGGAAGAACACCTTCGAGGACTTGGCCGCGACGATGAACGGAACCCCCTCCTTTCGGAGGGATTTAAACAGCTTGCGAATCTTAGCTTTCTTATTCATGATGCCCCTTCTCCTGAACTTGTGGCGTCAGGTACCATAAAG
>JAAYYM010000768.1 GCA_012515365.1 Clostridia bacterium | reverse complement strand
CGTCGGCCCACAGCGTCAGCGACAGGGTGAGCACCAGGACAATGGCGACGAGCCAGCCCAGCTTCCGCAGCGGGCCCCCCGTGGACCGGGCCCGGCGACGGCGGGGGCGCCGTGCGGCCGGGGGCGGCGGGGCGACCTGCCGGCGCGGTGCCTTCTGGCGGGGCGGGATGTACTGCTGCGGGCGTTCCGCCGGGGAGGGTGCTTCTCGACGCGGCGGTCGTTGCGGTTCCCGTCGCGGTGGCCGCTGCGGGGAGCGGCGGCGCACGGGGCGCCCGTAGCGGTCGACGAGGGGCTTGCCGTCGCGGCCGAGGACGAAGTCTTCGGAGTCGCGGGGGTCGGAGGAATGGCCGAGCGGGCGGGGGTGCTGCCGCCTGCGGTGTTCGCGATCATCCATGGGTCATAGAGTAACGCCACCCGGGGCGGGAACCCTCACCAACGGGTTCGGGCCGTCTGATCATGGTGATCAGACGGCCCGAACGGGGGACGGTACGGCTACTCGGCGGCGACCTCGGCCGCGGCCTCGGCCTCCTCCTTGAGCCTCCTGCGGCGGCGCAGCGCCGACCACAGGGCGATGGCGACGATGATGGCCATGAGTGCCAGGTCCAGCTTCATCCACCAGGACAGCTGGAGCTGCCAGCCCTTGTCGGCCTCGTCGTCCGTGAGCGGGGAGTGGTCACGGACGGCGGTGACCAGCAGGCGGTCGGAGTTGATGCCGTAGGGGGTGCAGGTGATCAGGACGACCTTGTCCACACCGTCTTCGTAGGTCACTGCGTCGTAGTCGTCCGGCTTGACGATCTCGGAGCCGGTCATCCGGTAGCGCAGCTTCTCACCGAGGACACTGATGTAGACGGGCTGCCCCTCCTTCAGCTTGTAGAGGTTGTCGAACATGCTCGCGTTGACCATGCCCGTGTGGGCGGTGATGGCGGCGGTGTTGCTCTCTACTCCGATGGGCAGGTCACTGCCGTACATGTGGCCGGCACCGCGGTAGAGGACCTTGTCGGTCGTGCCGTGGTAGACGGGCAGGTCCACACCGATGTCCGGGATGATCAGACGGGACATGATGGAGCTGCTCTCCGACGTGAGCATCTGGGACAGGTAGTCCTGGTACTCCGGGTCGGCGGGGTCCTCCGGGCGGAAGTGGTGCCCGGCGGCGTCGAGTCGGACGTTGTAGTCCTCAGCCTGCTGCCGGATGCCGGCCAGCGTGTCCGGGGACTTCGCCAGCTCCTCGTCGTACTGCTGGGCGACCTTGACGTTCTGGTAGTCATTCCACACCGTGGCCACCACCGGGTAGGCCATGAGCAGCAGGCTCAGGATGAGCAGCACCAGGGACACGAGGCGGGATTTCCGCCCCTGGTCCTTAGGCTTCTCCGCCTTCCGGCGGTGTTCCAGGGTGTGGGTGACCATTTAGTTCCTCCGGTTCCGGACGAAGTTGACCAGTGCCGCCAGTGCGATGAGCACGCCCAGGCCGAGCACCAGCACCAGGGAGGTGGCACCGGTCTCCGGCAGCAGGCCGGGGATGTCAGCCAGGCGCATGGCGCCGTGCTTGTCGGTGTCGCTGGCGGTGACGGTGCGCTCGTTGTGGGTGACGGTCACGGTCGCGGTCACCTCAGCTTCATCAGCCTTGTAGTGGAACGGTGCCTCCGGGTCGTTGATGGAGACGGTGAACTCACAGGAGTAGGTGTCGTCCCGGCCGTCGACAGCGGTGAGCAGGCACCCGGAGATGACACCGGTGTCAGGGTCGACGGTGATGTGGGACGGCAGGGTGAACAGGTCATTGTTCAGCGAGGGGTCGGACAGCGTGATCGAGGTCGGGTTACCCTCGGCCGTCACGGTGTAGCGGATGGTCATCTCGTCCTGACCGAAGGACAGCAGCGTGGTGTTGCTGATGCTGCCGAGCAGACCGTCGATGTGCTTGTCGACGCTCACCTCCAGGTAGGAGTTCGTGATCTCCACATTCTTGTCCGGGGTGGGAACGGTGGCGGCGTTCTCGACCGGGCCGGCCTCGAACGTGGCGACGGCGTACTGGAAGTCGCCCTCCGTCATGTATGTCACGCTGGTGGGCTCGGCACCGTCAACGGTCCAGTCGACGTACTGTGCCCCGGAGTT
>JAAYYM010000645.1 GCA_012515365.1 Clostridia bacterium | reverse complement strand
TTGGTGTCTGCAAGCGGACATTTATCACAAATCCCATTCCTATATACAGACTGACAAGTGAGGTCAGTCCATAACTGATAAAAGGAAGAGGAAGCCCCGTATTTGGCAGCAATCCTGTTGTAACACCTATATAGATAAAGCTTTGGAAGGCAATTAGTCCCGCCATTCCGCATGCTATTATTTCACCGGCTTCATCCTTTGCCTTTCTGGCTACAGACAGACATTCAAGAGAAATCAGTGCTAATAATATAATAATAGCACAGCCACCAATAAATCCAAGCTCTTCTCCGGCAATCGCAAAAATAAAGTCTGTTTGAGGCTCCGAAATAAAATTACCATTCTTAACGGAACCAACTACATTGTTATAAAGTCCTTTCCCCGACAACTGACCCGATCCGATTGCAGTAATCGAATTTAACTGCTGATATGCAATGTCCGGATACTTTTCAGGTTCCAGCCATGCCAAGATACGTGTCTGCTGATAATCATTGATCAGACTCTGGTTAGGCTGTAGTACAAGACTAAAAAAGATAATAACACTTGGGATGGCAATTACTAAAAGCACCCCTATAATTTTATAACTAAGCCCACCTACAAACAATACGACGCAAAACAGCAGACACAGCATAATACTTGTAGACAGATCCGGCTGCTCCATTATAAAAAACAAAGGTGGAATCAAAAGTGCCACCATTACCAGAAGCACACGTACTGTATTGATTGTTTCTATATGTTTCATAATAAACTGTGCATAAAATAAAATCAATATAATCTTAACGACTTCTGACGGCTGAAATCTGATACCGAACAGTTCGATCCATCTGACCGCATTATTGACACTGGTTCCAAAAAAATGGACCAATGCAAGCAGCACAATACCAAGCACATACCATACCCATGAAAACTTTAAAATCAAATGATAATCAATCAAGGATACGATCAGCATGCAGACAAGACCTAAGATCATTCCATAGACCTGTGTCATCTGGACAGATTCTTTCGCACTGCCAATAATCAAAATCCCTAATATGGTAGTCGCCACAACAAGCAATATTAACTTAATATCAATTCTTCTGAAATCGTATTTTTTAAACATGATACCTCATATCCTTTATTGGTATGTTTGCAAATAATGCCGGCATACTGTTGTTTTTTGTTCCGTTTCTGCTCTTCTTGATTTGGACTTCCATTTGGTCCGGATCAATTTCTATGTATTTGGAAATCACTTTAATCATGTCATGTTTGATCAACTCAATCGTTTCTGCTGAACAGTCTACACGATCTGATATCAGTAATAATTTCAAACGGTCTTTTGCCATATTACCAGTTTGCTTTTTGAAAAATCTAAACAATTTCATAGATACCTCACCTCCACTAATTTCTTTTTCTGGAGGCAAACATTTTATTCCAGATTGTACGATTACTGTTTAGATCATTCGGTTTCATATCAGCATCCATTATTTTTTTGCATATATGTGTAAATATCTTTCCTACTGCTGTATTTGTTCCTGCCAGCGGTTCTCCCTGATTTGTAGCTATGACAATGGATTCATCATCAGGTATCGCTCCAAGCAGGGGAATTGCCAGAATTTCAACAACATCATCGACAGACATCATGTCCCCTCGTCTGATCATATCCAGTCTTAATCGGTTGACAATCAAATCAGTCTGATTGATCTCATTTGCTTCTAATAATCC
>JAAYYM010000644.1 GCA_012515365.1 Clostridia bacterium | reverse complement strand
TTGGTGTAGGTACTTTTTGAATCAAGGCCAAGTGATTCATACGGTACTTTTCATTTGTTCTGTTAAGGAGATCTTCTAATACAGAACCCCTTAAGCCTCTGGAATTCCATGTACTCATGACAATTCTTCCTCCATGATTTTTTTGAATTCTTTTGGTATTTCTGTTTTAAATTCTTTGAATGACAGATCAGATAACTCTCCGGCTAGTTTTGGGAATACGACACGGTATGCATGAAGAAGCTGTGATTTAACTCCATAAAGTTCCATATATGTTTGATTTACATTTTTCTTTCCATATTTATAATCTCCGATGATCGGATGACCAATCGAGGAAAGATGTGCACGTATCTGATGTGATTTTCCTGTGATTAATAAAACCTCAAGAAGCGTAAACTGATTGTCATATACTTTGACTGGACGATAAGAAGTTTTGATATAGGAGTAAGCAGAAGCTTCTTTAGAAGATACCTGGCTGCTCTTTAAAACAGATACCTTATTAGTCTTTTCATCTTTTTTTAAATAACCATCTATTGAAGCGCAGTCGTTTACAACACCTTCTACAATGCAAAGATAGTATTTATGCAGATTTCGTGATTTCAAAAGCTCTGAGAGTGTCTGTGCACCTAATAGTGTTTTGGCACATAACACAATTCCGGAAGTATTTCGGTCAAGTCTGTTACAGACAGACGGATGAAAAAAACGGTACTCTTCAAAAAAGGAGGCATTAGTCTCCTGTAAATACTGTATCAGATATTCATTCAATGAAATATCCTGTTCTTTTGTTTTTTGAGTTAAAAGATTTTTAGGCTTATCAAATAATAGAATGTTCTGATCTTCATAAACAATTGGCGGAATCTTTAGCTTTGAAAGGACAACCGGATCACAATCCTCTCTGAATTTATTGATCGTTTCATCAGAAAGATAAAGCTTGATCTGATCTCCTGCCACTAACATCTCGCTACCGGATGCTTTTTTATCATTCAATAATATATTTTTTTTTCGAAGCATTTTATAAATAAACCCAGAGCCGGCCTTATTTAAGTATTTTAGCAGTAATTTATCCATGCGCTGACCTGCCTGGCTTGATTCAATGAGTATCTCCTGCATAATAAGCTGTATCCTCTCAATCAATTACCTGAATTAAATAGAAATCGCCTGAAGTAATGATAAAATCTGATCATCTTCTGATGGTTTTGTTTCGTCTGAAACAATTTGGTTTTCGTTTGGTGTATCCAGTAATTTATCTTTCATTTCCGTTATTCGCGTCAGATAAGTCGGGAAATCCTGATATAATTTAATGCTGCAATGTGAAATATGGTTATTTTTTAAAATCGTATCAATATGCGCTTCTGTCTTTTTTACATCAGCCTTTTTGTTTTCCACATATCCACATATAGTATTGGCACAGCATGCCACAGCATTGATCTGAACAGCATTCTCCTGTGATGTAACGACCAGGTCATAATTAACCTTCAGCGGTCCTGCTGTTTCTTTTACCGCCTGATATAATTCATCGGACGATAGTTTAAAGCGTAAAAACATAATCATTCCTACTGCACTTTTACTGGCAGGCAGAATCCCAAGGATAGCAACGACGGTAAACAAATTCATTTTTGATTTTGTCATATAGATTCCTAAAAATAAGATAAGAAATGAACAGCCAAATAATAAAATTGTTTTTAGAATTTCAATCCTTCTTTGTGTTTTGAGATATCCATACTGTCCTTTTTTGATCCGTTTCATCATATGATACATCCTTCTCTTTCTGTTATTTTGTCTAATTTGAATTAAGTTTTTGTGTGATAGACATCAATAGTCTGACCGGTAATAGTTTTGATATCAGATAAAGCATATTCATTCTAAATCCATAAATAGACATTTCGTTACGGTCAGAGGAATCTCGCATCGCTTTTTTTACGACTTCTGTTGTTCCGGCGTGGTAGCGGCTTTTAAAAGCAGGCGTCTTTGTATATTTTTGCAGATTCAATAAAAATGGGGTTTCCACAGGACCCGGACATACTGTTGTGATATAGATTCCCTGATCCTTAAGTTCTACATTCAATGCTCGTGAAAAGCTTAATACAAATGCTTTTGATGCTGCATACACAGTGAATTGCGGTTGCGGTAAAAATGCGGCAGCCGATGCAGTTTGGATAATGCGGCTCCCTGCAGTCATATAGGGAATACACATATGTGTCATTTCCATAAGTACCTGACAGTTTAATTTGATCGTCATGGATTCGTCTTCTGACGAATGTGCGCTGAAATCGCCCCAATATCCGACGCCAGCTGCATTTACAAGCATTTTAATAATTGGCTGATGTTTCTCCAGCAATTCCTTGATCAAGATGCGCTGCATATCATCGCACAAATCAATTGGTATCATTCTTAATGTATGTTTCAGTCCAATCTGTAATTGTTTTAGCTTTTCTTCATTTCTAGAAATCACCCATATTTCATCAAGTTTTTCATAGGCATGGCTGATTTGCTTGACAAACTCTCTTCCAATACCGGAAGAAGCGCCTGTTACAATTGCAATATTCATTTCGAAACACCTCATTTTTTCTTATGAACATTTCTGATCGTTCTCTTATAATTTGTAGCCTTTTTGTTTTGTTTATTTGTAGTCTTATTTTGTTGATCTGTATTCTTGTTTTCTTGATCTGTATTCTTGCTTTGTTTATTGGAAGATCTATTTTGTGCATGATAGGATCCATTACGTGGCCGTATCAGACATTTAGGACCAAAGCCTATCAGATCAAGTCTGTCAGCTTTTTGGAGTGCTTCATATACAAGATCATAATTTGCCGGATTACGGTATTGGATTAAGGCACGTTGCATATTCTTTTCATGCGGGTCACGTGGTACGTAAACAGGTTCCATTGTTCTGGGGTCTAAGCCGGTATAGTACATAACTGTTGACAATGTTGATGGTGTTGGATAAAAATCCTGCACCTGCTCTGGCATATATCCAAGATCTCGCATATATTCAGCGAGTTCTACAGCTTCCTTCATAGTAGAACCAGGATGTGATGACATCACATAGGGAACTAAAAACTGATTCATGTGCTCTTGTTTATTTAACCTTTCATATTGTCTGCAAAATGAATCATAAACTTCTTTTGAGGGTTTTCCCATATATTTCAGTACTTTAGGTGAAATATGTTCCGGTGCAACTTTTAATTGTCCGCTGATATGATACTTGACTAACTCTTTAAAAAACTGCTTATTAGGGTCAAGCATCAGATAATCATATCGGATTCCGGAACGGATAAACACTTTCTTTACATTTGGTAAAGCACGAAGCTTATGAAGTAATGCACTATAATCTGAATGGTCTGCAATCAGGTTTTTACATGCAGATGGAAACAAACATTGCTTATTCATGCAGACACCTTTTTCGACCTGTTTTTGACAGGCAGGCTGCCTGAAATTTGCGGTAGGACCGCCCACATCATGGATATATCCTTTGAAGTCTTTATCATCGCAGATCTGCATTGCTTCCTGAATGAGGGAGTCATGACTTCTACTTTGTATTCTGCGTCCCTGATGAAAAGTTAATGCGCAAAAGCTGCATCCACCAAAACAGCCTCTAGAGCTGGTCAGACTGAATTTGATTTCTGTAATTGCAGGAATTCCACCATCTTTTTCATAAACAGGATGGTATGTCCTGCAATAGGGTGCCTGATAAATATCATCCATTTCTATGGTCGATAATGGTTCAACCGGTGGATTTTGTACCACATACAGATTCTGATCCGGATAATGTTCAGCCAATGCTTTTGCAGTAATGGCATCTGTGTTCTGATATTGGATCATGAAGCTTCGAGCATACTGTTCCTTATCAGCTGATAACACAGAATAGTCCGGTAGCTCAATATAATCATATAAATGTTCCAGATCGCGGGTTTTATATACTGTACCTTTAATAAATGTAAGGTCTTTTACCGCAATTCCGCTATTCAGAGCATCTGCTATTTCTATGATGGATCGTTCTCCCATTCCATATGAGAGCAAATCAGCGGATGAATCTAAAAGAACGCTACGCTTCAATTTATTTGACCAATAATCATAGTGAGCCATACGTCTGAGACTGGCTTCAATTCCACCGATAATAATTGGTTTACCAGGATAGGATTTTCGAATCAGGTTGCTATATACGGTAACTGCATAATCAGGGCGTAACCCTGCTCTTCCACCGGGAGAATATGCATCCGTTTTTCTTCTCTTTTTTGAAACATAATAATGGTTAACCATGGAATCCATATTGCCACTACTGACTAAAAAGCCAAGACGCGGTTCTCCGAGGATGGCAATACTATGATCATTTTTCCAGTCAGGCTGTGCTATGATGCCAACCTTATAACCATTTGCTTCCAAATGCCGACTGATGACCGCCGGACCAAAAGAAGGATGATCTACATAGGCATCTCCTATCACATAAACAAAATCAAGCTGTTCTATATGTTGCTGTTTCATATCCTGTTGACTGATTGGTAAAAAGTTTGATTGCATGATTCCTCCGAGCTTAACAGCTGACTTTCTCTAATGTTTCATATGTATGATCAAAAATTTGTTTATAATCATTGATATAATAATCTGCAAGTTTTCTTTTCATATGGTCCTGATAATCGGAGTATTTATCATAAACGGCACATACTCTCATACCGGCATTTTTGCCTGCAAGTATACCTGGAATGATATCTTCAAAGACTAAACACTCATATGGCTTTACATGAAGATCACTTGCGGTTTTTAAATATACATCAGGTGCCGGTTTCCCGATACACACATCACATCCTGTTGTCAAGGAATCGAAATAATGATCAATGTGAAGTCCACTAAGTGCAGCCATAAGCAGTTCTTTAGAATTACTGGTTGCAATTCCAAGTCGAATGTTATGAGTCCTGCAATACTCCAAAAATTCAAATGCTCCTGTTTTTAATTTCACTTCATTTTTATATTTTTCATATGCCATTTGATTCCATGTGGATTTGATGGATTCTATAGTTTCCGGAAGGTTAAAACGTTCTTTAAAATACTGTGCAGTTTCTGTAAAGCTCTTACCCTCAATTTCATTTTGAAGTGTCTCCGGTAATTCAATATGATAAGTGTTTAAATATTCGACATCAATCTGACGCCACATCCACATAGAGTCAACTAAAGTACCGTCGAGGTCAAATATAACTGCTTTGATTTGTTCTAACATATGTAGTTTCATACGCTATTGCATTCTCCATCCTTTTGCATACTTATTTTTTAGTAATCCATGATTGGATAAGCCCCAGCCAAGCGAATACCCATCTACTGTAATCAAAATCGGTTCTTTGATCTTCGCATAAGAGTCAGGAAGCTGTATACTCTCACCTTTTAAATATTTGATTACGGCAGGATCATCAAGCTTAAGATCAAATACATAACGGTAATCATTTTGACTTAATGTCATGGCAAAAGCCTGACTTGGAAAGAACTTATGGTTTTTGCCTATTTCCCCGACTAGTAATCCGGTTCTTAAATATCGGATACCTGGTACAGGACTTGATTCTTCAGGAAGCAGATAAATCATTTGCTCTTTCATGAACAGATTTTCTGAATGAAGAGAATCTGACAATTTCTGATTGAGCAGATCTTTACAAAAATAATATAATTCATTCAAAACTGTTTTCGGTATTTGCAAAGATGCATTTTTTCTACGTGTTCCGTTTGTATGAAGTTCTTTCATCATGAAAGGAGGATCAGAAACAGGTTTCTTTTGTAACAATGCCACAAAATGTCCTTCTCCCTCTATTTGATGAGGATATAATCGAACACATGACTTAAAAGGTGCAAGTCCTTCCTTAAATCCCTCTTCCATTTTAATCGAAACAAGTGAAATTTCTGGAAATTCAGTAAGCAGATAGCTGATCGTTTCTTCATCCTCTAACGGAGAAAATGTGCATGTTGAATATAACATCATCCCACCAGGTTTTAACATTTTAGCAGCAGCAGATATAATTTCCTTTTGAAGCTTAGCATACTCCTTCGGTCCTTTATTCAGATAACTCTTAATCAAAGATGGTTCTTTATGAAACATACCTTCTCCGGAACAAGGTGCATCAACT
>JAAYYM010000075.1 GCA_012515365.1 Clostridia bacterium | reverse complement strand
TTAAGCAAACGATTCAATTAAAGTCCGTGTTTTAGGGTGCACTACAAAATTCCCAACCTTTTTTTATTTACGCAAATTGCGCATGGTATAAATCGGCATATATACCATCTTCTGCTAAAAGTTCTTCATGATTACCCTGCTCCATCGAGTCGCCATCCACCATGACTACAATTTTATCCGCATCTCGAATAGTTGATAGACGATGAGCAACAACAAAACTGGTCCGGCCTTCGAGCAACTTGTTCATCGCACGTTGAATCAACATTTCTGTACGCGTATCCACACTCGAGGTTGCTTCATCCAGGATAAGAACTTCAGGATTCCTTAAGAAAGCTCTCGCTATTGTAATCAATTGGCGCTGTCCCTGCGATATGTTGGAACCCAACTCTGTAAGAACAGTCTGGTAACCCTCAGGCAGTGAGGCCACAAAATCATGAACGTTGGCAGCTTTAGCTGCTTCTAATATTTGCTCATCGCTGACATCACCGGCACCATATTTTAAATTATCCCATATAGTACCTTCAAACAGCCAGGTGTCTTGAAGTACCATCGCAAAATCATCACGCAGGTCTTCACGGTCGATATTTCGGATATCCTCTCCCCGGTAACGGATAACTCCGCCGTCAATATCATAAAACCGCTCCAGCAGATTAATTAATGTTGTTTTTCCTGCTCCTGTAGGACCTACAATAGCGATCATTTCCCCCGCTCTAACTTGTAAGTTAAAGTCTTTCATTAAAAGTTCATCTTCTTTATATCCAAACTGAACATGTTCAAATTCCACTTCATAGTCAGTATTCTCTTTAAAGTCTTTTCCTTTTTCTTCTTGCATTTCTTCTTCATCTAAAATTTCAAACACTCTTTCCGTTGCTGCTACAGTAATTTGAATGGTATTGGCTAAGTTAGCTAACGAACGAAAAGGTTGTGAAAATTGATTAACATATTGGAGGAAAGACTGAACAATACCTATCTGAATAGAACCGTTAAGAACCCCAAATCCTCCTACGATGGCAACGGCAACATAGGCCATATCCTTAGCAAATCCAACTAAGGGGTTCATCATTCCGGCATAGAATTCAGCTCGCCAAGAAGAAGTATTCACGTCGTCACTCAGTTGATCAAATTGCTCTTTTTCATACTCTTCCTGGTTGTAGATTTTAACGACTGAGTGACCGGTATAAACTTCTTCCACGTAATCATTCAATTCACCAATATTTTTTTGTCTTTCAGCAAATTGTTTTTGGGCTTTAGGAGCCACAAATCCAATTAATAAGAAATTAAGTGGAATCATTAAGATAACAATGATTGCCAGGGGACCGCTCAAGGTCAGCATCGTGACGATAATTGCAATGAACTGTACCACACTCGTTGTAAGCTGGGTCAAACTCTGACCCAGAGAGTTGGCGACCTGGTCCATATCATTAATCGCACGGGACAAAATATCTCCGGTTGAATGTGTATCAAAATAAGAAATAGGCAGACGCCCCATCTTTTCCTTCAAGTCTTTTCTTAAATTATATACCGTGCGCTGAGAGACTCGCGCGGTAATAAACTGCTGGAAATAACGGAATACTGCTGCTAACGCATAGACTCCCGCTAAAACTCCAATCGTTTGACCAATGCCTTGAAAATCGAGTAAATATCTGCCGGTCTCATCCTGCAGACCCGTCTGGAGGCCATTAAAAATCAAGGTAGTAATATTTCCCATGATCCTTGGAAGCTGGGCATTAAGAATAGCAGATAAACTGGCTAAAATTAAAACGAGTAAGAATAACCAGGCATAGTTTGACATATAGCGAATCAGGCGCTTAATCGTTCCGCTAAATTGTTTGGGTTTATCCCGAACTTTTTTATCCATTTCTTCTTCATTTATTTTTTCTTCATTCATAATTATTCCCCGGCTCCTTTCGTCTGAGATGACACAATATCTTGATAAAGTCTATTTGTA
>JAAYYM010000643.1 GCA_012515365.1 Clostridia bacterium | reverse complement strand
TCGAATGCCCGGAAGCAGTCAAGGGAATTGATGCAGGTGACACGGTAGAGGTTGATTTTGACAGTGGCATCATTTATAACAAAACAAAAAACACAGAGTATAAGGGACAGCCTTTTCCAGAATTTATGCAAAAAATAATCAAAGCAGAAGGTCTGGTGAATTATATAAATCAGAAATAATGATTGAAACATATGTTCGGCTGTGCTAAAATAGAACTGTTGCAGGAAATTGCAATAGTTCTGTTTTTTTGGGGAGATATTATGAAAAAACTGATCAAAACCTATAAGCATGATATTCTGATCTTTTGTATTGCAGTTTTTATTGGATTATCAGGTTTATTATATATGAATATTATGCTGAAACCGGGAGATCGCGTACAGATTATGGTCGAAGGAAAATTAGCGGGAGAGTATTCACTGTCTGAAGATTTTGAGACTGATATAGCAGGCCTGCACCAGGGGCGTAATCATTTAGTGATAAAGGATGGAACAGCATCTGTTACACGTGCTACATGTCCTGATCTGATTTGCTGCAAACATGCTCCTATTTCTAAGAATGGAGAAAGTATCGTTTGCCTTCCCAATCAAATTGTAATCAAAGTTATTAGCTCACAGGAAGGAGCATACGATGGTATTTCACAATAAAAAAACAGTATATCTAGGTATACTTGCTTCATTTGCAATTATTTGTGGTTATATCGAAACACTGATTCCGTTTTTCTTTGGAATTCCGGGTATGAAATTAGGGCTTGCTAATATTGTTACAGTAATTGCGCTTTATCAATTAGGGATCAGAGAAGCTGCATCTATTTCCCTGGTGCGAATTTTGATTGTAGGAATGCTGTTTGGTAATCCGTATAGTATTACCTATAGTCTGGCTGGTGGAGTTTTCAGCCTGTTAATCATGTTTTTATTTAAACAGATCCGGTTTTGTACGGTGATCGGAGTCAGTATAATAGGCGGAATTCTACATAATATTGGACAGATTTTAGTGGCTGTATTGATTGTTGATGAATTTAATCTGATTTATTATGTTCCGATTTTGGTGATATCAGGTTCTGTTACCGGACTTTTGATCGGTATCCTTGCAAAAGCTTTGATACTAAGAATTGAACGGATCATTGCATGAATTAAAAAAGTTATTCAACACAGGATATTATTACATAATTAACAATAAAGATAGAATGATGAGGTATCATATGATTGGTTTTTTAAAGGGAGAAATTGCAGGGATTTATGAGGAGCAGATTTTACTTGATGTACATGACATCGGCTACAATATTAAAGTTTCCTCTACAACGCTTGAGATGCTTGGTGGAATTGGAGAAACGGTTAAAATATATACTTATCTGTCAGTTCGGGAGGATGCCATGCAGCTGTATGGATTCCTGACTAAAAATGATCTTGATTTCTTTAAGTTATTAATACAGGTAAATGGGATTGGCCCTAAGGGAGCATTATCCATTCTTTCTGTTATGAATACAGATGACTTACGATTTGCTATTTTTTCAGGGGATGCCAAAACGATCTCAAAAGCCCCCGGTGTCGGAGCTAAAACAGCACAAAGACTAATTATTGATTTGAAAGACAAGGTGTCATTTGAGGATGCATTTGAAGAACGTCTGAATCGCACTTCAAAGTCGGGACAGTCTGTTGAATCACCATTACATGCTGCAAAGAATGAAGCAGTAGAGGCATTAACAGCACTTGGATATAGTCAGACTGAGTCCTTACAGGCAGTACGCCAAGTGGAGATAAAGGATGATTCAGATGTGGAATATATTCTGAAACAAGCATTGAAAATAATGGTAAAACACTAAAATAGTCAGGTCACAAGGAGATTTTCAATATGCAAAAACGTACAATAGAAACTACAGTGACAGAAGAGGATGTTAAAATCGAAGGCAGCTTAAGACCGCAATATCTGTCAGATTACATTGGTCAGCAAAAGGCCAAAGAAACATTGAAAGTATATATAGAGGCTGCAAAAAAACGTAATGATACGTTAGACCATGTTTTGTTTTATGGACCGCCCGGACTTGGAAAGACTACGTTATCCTGTATCATAGCCAATGAAATGGGTGTTCATATCAAGACGACATCGGGTCCTGCAATTGAAAAACCGGGTGAAATGGCAGCAATCCTTAATAACCTTCAAGAGGGAGATTTGTTATTTGTGGATGAAATTCATCGCCTTAACCGACAGGTGGAAGAGGTTCTTTATCCGGCTATGGAGGATTATGCGATTGATATTATGATTGGAAAAGGACCTTCTGCGAGATCTGTCAGACTGGATCTTCCCAAATTTACTTTAGTAGGAGCCACTACAAGAGCCGGATTGCTGACTGCGCCTCTCAGAGATCGTTTTGGTGTGATTCACAGACTGGAATTTTATACAAATGAAGAATTAAAAACGATCATTCTTCATTCTGCTAATATTTTAAATGTATCCATTGATGAAAAAGGTGCATTGGAGCTTGCCAGAAGAAGCCGAGGTACCCCAAGGCTTGCAAACAGGCTGCTTAAGCGCGTAAGAGATTATGCGCAGGTTAGATATGATGGTGTGATTACTTCAGAGGTTGCCATGAATGCACTTGATTTGATGGAAGTGGATCGTATGGGACTTGATCATCTTGACCGCAGCATTCTGCTGACTATGATCGAAAAATTTTCCGGAGGTCCGGTGGGTCTGGATACACTTGCTGCTGCAATTGGTGAGGATGCCGGTACAATAGAAGATGTATATGAACCCTATCTGATCAAAAATGGGCTGATTAACAGAACACCTCGTGGACGTGTGGTAACTGATCTTAGTTATAAACATTTTGGCATCACACCCTAATATATCCATATATTGAGACATAATATACAAAAAAGAGTTGTTTTATTTTTATTTTTTGTTATAATCAATAGTGTTAGAATTTGCATGAGGATAAAGGAGTTGAGGGGATGGCGTCAAAAAATGATACAGAGGTGTTAATTGGTGGAAAAGTATTTACTTTGAGTGGATATGAAAGCGAAGAATATTTACAGAAAGTAGCTACATATATCAATAATAAGACCGCAGAGTATAATAAAATTGATTCCTTTAAGAGACAGCCACTCGACACCCAGAGTGTTCTGTTACAGCTTAATATGGCAGATGACTTTTTTAAGGCAAAGAAACAGATCGATGCACTGGAACTGGATTTGGAATCCAAAGATAAAGAATTGTATGATTTGAAGCATGAATTGATCTCTACGCAGATTAAGCTTGAGAATGCAGAAAAAACATCTAAGTCATTAAGAGATGATATGAATCTTCTTCAAAATAAATTAATCCGTTTGGAAACAGCATTAGAGAGAACGGAGCAAACAAAATAAATAAGCGTTGTACATTCACATTATGTGAGTTTATGAAAAAGTAGTTGTATTGGGAGGGGCTGTCGTAAGACAGCCTTTCCACAGTTAAAGAGAAATGATAGGAGCATTCATATGAATCAGAAGAATCTGAATCAGAACAAACCTGAATTATTATCACCGGCCGGAAACTACGAAAGTCTGGTTGCTGCCATTAATGCAGGCGCTGATGCAATATATCTTGCAGGCAGTCAGTTTGGCGCACGTGCATATGCTCACAATTTTGATCAAAATGAACTAATAGAAGCCATTGAATTAGCACATCTTTATCATAAAAAGATATATCTGACAGTTAATACGTTACTTAAGAATGAGGAACTTGATCAGTTATATGCATATATTTTACCTTATTATCAAGCAGGACTGGATGCCGTGATCGTTCAGGATCTTGGTGTAATCAGTCAAATCAAGCATTTCTTCCCTGATCTTTCGATACATGCAAGTACACAGATGACCATAACAGCCGCCGAAGGAGTCCGTTTGCTAGATGATTATCAAGTCAAACGTGTGGTTTTAGCAAGAGAGCTTAGTATTGATGAAATTTCTGAAATAAAAAAGCATTCAAAAGCAGAACTTGAGGTCTTTATTCATGGAGCCTTATGCTATTGTTATTCCGGAAAATGCCTGCTTTCCAGCATGATCGGGGGCAGAAGCGGAAATCGAGGCAGATGTGCACAGCCTTGCCGGCTTCCTTATGATTTATATAAAGATCAGACAAAACAAAATCTTAAAAATGAGCAATATTTATTGAGTACAAAAGATATCTGTACACTCAGCCACATTCCTGAAATGATTCAGGCGGGAATTGATTCTTTTAAAATTGAAGGAAGAATGAAGCGTCCGGAATATGTTGCCGGTGTGACTCATTATTATCGTAAGGCAATTGATGACTATTTTACAGCATTGAAGCATCATGCGGATTTTCAGGTGAAAGAAACGGATTTGAAAGATCTGATCAGTATTTATTGCAGAGGAAAAAGTAGTGAAAGCTATTTGCATCAGCAAAATCATAAAGATATGATCACTAAAATTCCACCCTCATATGAGACCGGAAGCGATCGACTGTTTGAGTCAATTTCCGATACTTATTTGGTCAATCCAAAGAAAATAAGTGTTGATGCGACTGCTGTCCTGCAGACCGGAAAGAAGAGTCTCCTAACTCTTTTTTGTCAAGATCAGACTGTAACTGTAGAAGGTGACATAGTAGCACAAGCACAAAAAATGCCTGTTACCGGAGAAATGATAGAAAAACAAATTAAGAAAACAGGAAATACGTCCTTTGT